>NZ_JAMYQV010000007.1:0-244667 GCF_040321065.1 Mesorhizobium sp. M0563 | reverse complement strand
CGCGTTTCCGGGGTGGGGCGCTTTTTGTTAAACACCCCGGGGGGCGGGCCGTGGAAAAAATAAATTTTTTGCCAGTTTTTTTTGGGCCCGCCCCCCCAAACCGGGGGTGGGGGGGCCCCCCGTTCCGTTACTTGGTAACGGGGGCAGGAGGAGCGAGGCGGCGGGTGATACCCTGAACGCCCTCGCGATAGGCCGTAAGCGTTGCTCTGGCCTTGTTGCATTCGTCCTGGCGGATAATGAGCAACACGTGCAGATCGAAGTTCGACTTCGCTGCAGCGTCCTGCTTTTTCATTTCGGCAGTTGGTTTTTCAGTGTTCGCCACGATGTTAGCTCCCAGTGTGCGGGGTCGTAGAACTTCCATTCTCCGCCCCATGTGATTTCGATGCCGGATTGCACCGAAATTTCTTGACCGATATGGCCGAGCAACGCCCATGACAGGCGTTGCAGGTTCCACCCGTGGACCGAGTGGATTACGTCGATGGCCATGCCGTAATTGTGGGCGGATTGACCCGCCTTTGCCTTGGAATGCCCCTGCACAAAAGCTGCGTTTTGATCGTCCATGCTGCGAACGCAGCAGTGGCAGTAGAGGGGCACGTCCTGTTTACGCATACGCGTGACAAGACGCTTCTCGAATTCGAGAATGTCAGGGTGCGCGCCCTCACGGAGGGCGCGCATTTGTTGGTCTTTGTATTTTTGGCTTTGGATGAAGGGGCGATTGACCATCGCCCGCATTGCCGCCGACAGATTGACCGCTGGCAGCGGTTCGATTGGTGGCGGATTAAGCCTATTCAGGAGTGTTTCCGGGTGGGAGATCGTCCGAGTCTTGTTCGGGTTCGAGTTCGAGAGGACTGTTAGCAGCCGCTCCCGGAGCGTCGGACTTGACGACTGTGGCTTTTCCGGCGTCGTAGGCATCGCGCGTCCTGCTTTCCATGTCGTTCGCCAGTTGAGCGAAACGACGTTCCATGTTGATTTGCTGTAGGTAGAGAAGGTGTTCCATGTCGGGATTGCGCGCCGCGCGTTCCGCGATTTGTGTGAAGACCTCAGCGTTTTCGATGATGGAGAACGTGGGTTCGTTTTCGGCGGTGTAGACGAAGACATCGTTGTCTTCGGTTGTGATGCTCACATTGCCGCCGTGGGCGAACTCCACGACATCGCGTCTTTCAGGCGCAGCCAGAAAGACGGGTTCACCGTCGCCGGTGACGAGGAAGAGCCTTGCGATACCCGGAGAATTAACGTTGAGGCGGATACGCCTTTCCGCATCGCCGGGCAGTGTGAGAACAGCGCCCTTTTCAAGGCGGTTCCAGCGAGATAGACTGTCAAGCTTGATCATGGAGATTTTCCTTTGCGTATTATTGGAGCGATCTTGAATTTCTTCATATGGACCGCCGCCCTTGTGGTGACGGCGGCCCTTTTAGGCGCGCTGATTACGGCTTGACGATCCGAGCCTGCGGCGCTTCCGCTAAGACCTTGGCGTAATCGTTGGTGGCCTCATGGAGGACCCCGCCGAATACGGTATTGCCGTTGATAATCACGTCGCCCTGGATGACGCATTCAAACGGGTCTTGGTTGGTGACGACGAACGGTTTTGTGTGGATGTTCGTGCACAGGTAGAAGTCGGTCGAGAGCGTAGGATTGGCGGTTTCCACCGCCCAGATACGCTGCCGATCCTCGTCAAAGCCTGCATCGACATCGGGCCGGTAGAAGCGCCCGCCGATATGCGGAGCTTCGATGTTCCATGCATAGTTCAGGGGCGCATAGCCAAACGTTCCGTTTGGCGTGGCGTGATCGATATCAACGTACTCGTTAGGCACCGCCTCGACCTTTTCCGGGTCGAGAGTATCCCGCAGATAGTGCGGGAAGCTGTCGGCGTTCTGAGCGTGGAGGAAGGGTTCCTTTTGACGCTCAAACAGTTGGTCCGGCGTGACTTCCGCGACAATCATGATGACGCCGCCCGTAGGGATGCGTGGCAACTGAATTGCCATGTCGATGAAGGTTGCGCCGTTGGTGACGCTTTCCGTGAGATTGGCAGCGTCCGACGCATAGCGCTTGGACATGCCGAAGACGGTCGACTTTTCACCGATGAGCATAGGCTGGGCGAAGGCTTGTTCAGGAACGGTTATGCCGTCCATGAGCATGTTGATAAGCCATTCGTCCGAGTGGCCTTGGTATTGCTCGCGAAGCTTCGCAAAGGCCTGTGTTTTGCGGGCCAGTTCGATATTGGACAGCGACACGGTGATACCGTTCGCCTGCAATTCGGCGAAGATATCGGGAATTTTCGTCACGTTGTCACCCCGGACGCGGAATTCCGCTGCACCGCCGGAGGTGATTGGACTGGTCCAGTTGGCCCCAGTTACGGCAACCGCACTGCCCGCTTCCTTGTTATTCACAAGCGTCGTGTTAAAGGCGGCAGTCGGAGACGCGGCGATACCCTTAACCGGCAGTTTCGCATTGACGACATTGAGCGCCACCTGCCCGTCGATAACGGCCTGATCGAAGTCAGGTACGATATGCTTGAAGCGTTCATGGTTCCAGAACGCCGGGGCCAGGGTGGTTGCCAACCGCGCCCGAGGGGCGATGTTCTTGGAGCGGTTCGCGGCGCGGAAATTCCAAATCTGGTTGTAGGCCTCGAGATACATAGTATTGACCAGCTGGGCATCGCGCCCATGCAGGCCGAGGTATTTGTAGACCAGATTTGCGCCACCGGCGCCGAAGGCAGCGGTTTCGACATACGGGACCAGAGGCAGGCCCGGATAAACGACGCCCTCCCACGATCGGTTGAGCATATCCATGCTGCCGTTGAAGCGATCGAGGGCGAGGGTAGGGACCAGATAGGCGAGAACGCGGACGTTGATTGCGTTCATGAGGATTTCCGCCGTTTCCATGCTTTCGAAGCTGAAACGGAGACGGCCCGACATAACGCTGTCCTCCCGGAGCAGCGGGATAGCCGCCAGAGGCACCATCTTGCCGGCAGGCAAGGAGGTGAGGCCGCGAGCGGTATGCATGCGGTTGCTGCGGGGCACGGTCAACGGAGACGTTGACATTTTGAGGTTGGCAGGAGCCGTACGAATTGCGTTTTTCACTTGGTTTTACCTTGTTTCAGGGTTGAGGTTTTTAGTCGCCGCTGCGGCCGTGACGAGACTGGCCGAAGCCGCCCCGTCCGCCCGAGCGGAGCGTGGTGAGCAGGTTGCGGAGGTTTCCACCGCCCCCCGGTTGCGGTTCGGACCGCACAGGGAACCGACTTAGCAGCGGAGCGATAAGCCCCCCGCGAGCGCGCGGAATTGACCGCCGCCGAAGCGTCGTTAAAAGTTTATTCATTTCTTTCTGCCTAATTTCTTGAGGATTTTCAGAAGCTTGATACGTCGCTTAAGGCAGCGACGGCAGGTCACCAGAAACCCCATCCCGGGGTAGGGTGCGAGAGGGGAGGGCGGTAGGGGAGACGCCCCGTCTTCGCACTCCGATTGGAGCGCCCATGGCGCACCACGTTTGCGGGCGAGCTAACAGCAAGCCTGTCTAAGAAGCTGTCGTATTTTTGGGGAAAGTTCCCCAGCCCACCAAAGAGCCCAGCCGCGTCGTTTCCAAATCTGGAATAGCGTGGACTGTTTACCCTCATGTCTGAGTTTGCAACGTAGCCACCATAAAGCATGGTAGCCAGTTCGCTGTCGCCGTACCGCTGTTCCATATTGTCGGCATCGCGGACGGCGGCGTCTATCGCCGCATCCTGCCACGGATTGGTGGCAGTCGTTTTGCCAGCCTCTGGCGGGGTTGGCGGCCCGAGCACGTCAGCCACAGACTTGAACGTTTGTCCTGGCTGAACGCCGCTTCCGATTACTGATTTGTGCGGCCCCGCCGTGAAGGAGGGGACGTCACCGAAGCGGACTTTCGCGGCCGTATCCGCTTGAAGGTTGGCGAGTTGAGCCTCGACCAACTTGATTTCCATTTCGCGCTTCTGATCCTTGAAGGGGTCGAAGTTCGCCATGAAATCTTGGGTCGCATCGGCAACGCCGCTTGCGATCCGCGAGGACAGCGGAGTGCCGGAGGTTGTCATGGTTGAGAACCCGGCAGAACCGCCGTTGCGAAGCGCGGTGAGGGGATTGAACCCCGCCTTTTCCGCGCTCCGCACCATCCTGTCATAATCGACAGACGAGGTAGTGGTTTGTTTGTCACCACCCCCGAAGATGGAGCCGAAGATTGATGCGCCCGCGCTTATGAGAGCGGGCCACATTACCGGGTATCCTTATCGCCGAAGAAGCGGGCGGCAAGGAGATCGAAGCCGACGAGCGCGAGGGCCGCGAGGCCCGCGCCGAACTGATCGGCAACGACAGGGTCAGCGTGTATAGTTCCAATAAGATACGCTGCGATGAACGTGCCAGCCCGCGAAACGAGCGGCACGAGGAATTTTCGAATGATGAGCGTTTTCAACGACTTGCGGCCCTTTCTTGCCTAAAGTCGCATAAGATAGATTATGGAACTGACATGGCCGATAGGACGTGGCGAAGATAGCATAAGCGAGCCGCTGGGCGGTTTGGAGCGAACTCTGTAACCCAGCTATGAAAACCTTGGTCCTTTACGCTGATTTGTAAGGGATTTCGATCGTCATGCCGTCATAGGCAGGCTCGACGTTGGCCGGCGTCTCGGCCATTACCGTGGCGTAGTCGAGCGGCACATGCATATGCGTCAGCACCGCGTTCTTCGGCGCCAGTCTTTCGATCCAGCCGAGCGCCTGGCCAAGCGACAGATGGCTCGGATGGAAGGTGTATTGCAGCGCGTCGATGACCAGCATGTCCAGCCCGCGCATACGCTCGGCTGTCGCTCCCGGAAAGTCGCTGATGTCAGGGCAATAAGCGAGATTGCCGATACGAAAACCCAGCGAGATGATGTCGCCGTGGATTTGCGGCAGCGGTTCGATGGTGAGGGCGCCGCCCTCGCCTTCGATCACCACCGGCCTGTTGTGGTCGATGATATGGGCGTTGACGATCGGCGGATACGAACTGCCTTTCGGTGTTTCGAAACAGTAGCGGAACGCTTCCCTCAGCCGCAGCATGGTAACCTGATCGGCATGGATGTCGATCCGGTGGCGCTGCTCGAGCACGAAGCCGCGCAAATCGTCGATGCCGTGGATGTGGTCGGCATGCGGATGCGTATAGACGACCGCATCGATGCGCCTGACCGATGCCAGCAGCATCTGCTCGCGAAAATCCGGGCCGGTGTCGATGACGACCGTGGTCCTGGCGCCATTCGCCGCGATCCGCTCGACGAGCGCTGCGGTGCGCATGCGCCGGTTCTTTGGGTTGGTCGGATCACAATTGCCCCAGTCGCCGGTGATGCGTGGCGTGCCCGGCGATGAGCCGCAGCCGAGGACGGTAAGACGCAACCGATCGCTCATGCGTCAGGCGCCCGGCGCGCTCGGGCGCGGCATTTTCCTGAACAACCGGAAGAAATTGTCGGTGGTGATGGCAGCGATCTCGGCCTCGCTGACGCCGATCGTGTCGGCCAGCACCTTGGCTGTATGCGCGACATAGGCAGGCTCGTTGCGCTTGCCGCGAAACGGGATCGGCGCAAGGTATGGCGCGTCGGTTTCGACCAGCAGACGGTCGCGCGGCACATCGGCGGCGACGGCGCGCAGCTCGGCGGAGTTCTTGAAAGTCAGGATGCCGGAAAACGAAACGTAGCCGCCGAGCGCCACGCCGATCTCGGCCAGCCGGCGCCCCGATGAAAAACAGTGCAAGATGAAGGGGAAGGCGCCCTTCCCTGTTTCTTCTTCGAGGATATCAGCCATGTTGTCGTCGGCGTCGCGTGAATGGATGACCAGCGGCAGACCGGTCTCACGAGCCGCGGCGATGTGGGTGCGAAAGCCCTGCGCCTGTGCATCGCGCGGCGCATGATCGTAGAAATAATCGAGCCCGGCCTCGCCGATCGCCACCACCTTGTGATGATCGGACAGCCGCACCAGATCCTCGACAGTCACATCAAGCTCTTCGGCCGCATTGTGCGGATGGGTACCGACCGAGCAATAGACCTCATCGAAAGTCTCCGCAATCTCAAGCACTTGTTGAAACCGCTTCACCCGCGTCGAGATCGTCACCATGCGGCCGACACCGGCCGCAAGGGCGCGGGCGACGATGGCCGCCCGCTCCTCGGCGAAATCCGGAAAGTCGAGATGGCAGTGACTGTCGACCAGCATCAGGCGCTTGTATCCGTTTGCTCGACATAGCGTGGAAATACCGGTTCCGGCGCCGGCAGTGCCGTGCCGGATACCAGCGCGTGAGCCTCGGCGACATTCGCGAAATCGCGGCTGTCCGCCGGCACCGCCAAAAGGTCGAGCAGCTTTGCCGCCGACTCCGGAATGAAGGGCTGGCAGAGCAGCCCGACACGCCGGATCACTTCAGCCGTCGTCCACAGCACCGTTTCCATGCGTGCCGGATCGGTCTTCTTCAGCGCCCATGGCTCCTGGCCGGCGAAATAGCGGTTGGCTTCCGCCACCACGCCAAAGATCGCCGCCAGCGCCAGATGGATGCCCTGGTCGGCCATCGTCCTGCGCGCCGTGACAAGGGCGGCATTGGCCTGATCGAGGATCGCCTTGTCGGCATTGCTCAATTCGCCGCGCTTAGGCACCACGCCGCCGCAGTTCTTGGCGATCATCGACAGCGAGCGCTGCGCCAGATTGCCGAGATCGTTGGCAAGATCGGCATTGGTGCGGTTGACGATGGCATCGTGACTGTAGCTGCCGTCCTGGCCAAACGGCACTTCGCGCATGAAGAAATAGCGCACCTGGTCAAGGCCGTAGTGCTCGATCATCGCGAACGGATCGACGACATTGCCGACCGACTTCGACATTTTCTCGCCACGGTTGAACAGAAAACCATGCGCGAACACGCGCTTCGGCAATTCGATGCCAGCCGACATCAGGAATGCCGGCCAGTAGACCGCGTGGAAGCGGATGATGTCCTTGCCGATGACGTGGGCGTTTGCCGGCCAGAAAGACCATCTCTCATTGGCCGGATCCGGATAGCCGGCGGCGGTGATGTAGTTGGTTAGTGCATCGACCCAGACATACATCACATGCTTCTCATCGCCGGGCACCGGCACGCCCCATTTGAATGTGGTGCGCGAGATCGACAGATCCTTCAGGCCGGATTTGACAAAGCTGATGATTTCGTTGCGCCGCTCCGCCGGTCCGACGAATTCGGGGCTGTTCTCGTAGAGCGCGAGCAGTCTGTCCTGATAGGCGGAAAGGCGGAAGAAATAGCTCTCTTCCTCGGTCCATTCGACGGGCGAGCCGAGTGGTTCGCGGCGCACGCCGTCGTCACCGACCTTGGTTTCGGCCTCGTCGAAATAGGCTTCCTGCCGCACCGAATACCAGCCGCTGTAGCGGTCGAGGTAGATGTCGCCATTCTCAGCCATGCGCGTCCAGATCGCCTGGCAGGCCTTGTAATGACGCTCCTCGGTGGTGCGGATGAAAACGTCGTTCGAGCAACCGGTCGCTTCGAGCATCGAGCGGAAGATCGCCGAGTTGCGATCGGCAAGCGCTTTCGGCGCTAAGCCTTCGGCGTCCGCCGTCTGCTGCATCTTCAAACCGTGCTCGTCGGTTCCCGAGACGAAGAAGACGTCCTTGCCGTCGAGCCGCTGGAAGCGGGCCAGCGTGTCGCTGGCGATGACATTGTAGGCATGGCCGATATGCGGCTTGCCGTTCGGATAGAAAATCGGCGTCGTGACGTAGTATTTTTCGCGTGCCATGGATGAGCCGTCATGAATGTCTGAATGAAAGATGTCGCGGTGAGATATCGCATCGAAACGGCAATTGCCATCCGACGCCAATGTGGTGGCTTCGAAGTTCCTGCGATTGATTGGGATCAAAACTCAGGGGCTTCAAAGCCACGCCAGCGGCCGTCACATTCGCATTGCAGAATTCAGGCGGTCGATCATGGTCAGGGCGTGCTGCTTCTTGTCGAGATTGTAGGTCTCGGTTTCAGATATAGCGTTCAAAGCCTCGTGCCAAGTATCCGACAGCGTTTTGGCCCGCGCCAAATCGCCGGCCAGCGCGGCCTGGCTGGCGCCGGCCGACAGAAGATCAAGTGCGCGGCGATTGAATATCTCGAACGGGATCGCCTGGTCGCGGCCGGCGACCGCCTCGGCAAGACGGTAGGCGCCGGCGACATCTGTCTTTTTGGCCATCACCAGGGCGTCGAGGGTGGCGGCGATTTCCAGCCCGCCATATTGCGTCAGCAGGATCGCATTGCGGGCGCTGCCCCCTGCCCGTTCCGCCAGCGCCGCGCGCGCCGCAGGATCCTCCGGTGGCGGTGGCTCGATGCCCTCCAGAACCGTCATCAAGCTCTCGGCATCGAGCGGCGCCAACCGCACCATCTGGCAGCGCGAGCGGATCGTCGGCAGCAGGCTGCCCGGCGCATGGACGATGAGGATGAACAAGGTGCGCGCCGGTGGTTCTTCAAGATTCTTCAGCAAGGCATTGGCAGCATTGGTGTTCATGTCGTCGGCGGGATCGACGATAACCACCCGGTAGCTGCCGTCATGCGAGGTCAGCGACAGAAAGCGGCTGACCTTGCGGATCTCGTCGACGGTGACCACGGTCTTGAAGCTCTTGGTCTTGTCGTTTGCGGGGCGCGTAAGATGCAGCACCGAAGGATGCGCGCCGGTGGCGATCTGACGAAACAGCGACGATGCCGGATCGGGAACGGCAAGGCTTTCCGGCGCCTGCCCGAAGGCCGGGTGCTTCAACAGGTGATGCGCCAGGTGAAAGGCCAGCGTCGCCTTGCCGATGCCGACCGGCCCGGCAAAGATCAGCGCGTGCGGCAGCTTTCCCGAGCGATAGGCGGCGGCAAGCATATCGGCGGCCTGAAGATGTCCGACGAGACGCGGCGTCTCGGATGGCTCCGGCACCCCGTCCAGCGTATCGTGCTGTTCGGGTGCGATGCGTTCGAAAATCATGCCGGCGCCGCCTGTCTGCTTTGCGCCGGCATCATCTTCTCGAGAGCCGCGAAGACGGTGGCGGTAACGACATCCTCCACCGTGTCCGGGTCTGCTGATGCATCGACGACGACGCAGCGTTCGGGTTCAGCCGCGGCGATGGTCAGAAACGCCTCGCGGCGGCGCTGGTGGATGGCCAATGTTTCCTTCTCGAAGCGGTCCGGGCCGTCACTGCTGCCCCGTCGGGCGGTAGCGCGCCTCAGTCCCTCGGCGGGGTCGATGTCGAAGATCAGCGTCATGTCCGGCACCATGCCGTTGATGGCGACCTTCTCCAACGCGTCCATGAATGCCGGGTCGAGGCCTCCGGTGACGCCCTGGTAGACGCGAGAGGAATCCATGAAGCGGTCGCAAAGCACGACCGAGCCGCGCTCGACTGCCGGCCGGATGACCTGTTCGACATGGTCGGAACGCGCGGCGGCGAAAAGCAGCGCTTCCATCTTGGGGCCGAACGGCTCGGCTGCGCCTGAAAGCAGGACATGCCTGACCGCCTCCGCGCCCGGCGAGCCACCCGGCTCACGCGTCACCAGTACATCGTATTTCTTGGCGCGCATCTTCTTTGCCAGCCGCCCGATCTGCGTCGACTTGCCTGCTCCTTCGCCGCCTTCAAAAGTGATGAAAAATCCGCGCGCCAAAGCCTTTGTCCATACTTCGGGGACCGTATAGTCCCGGCGGGAAAAAAGGTCCACCGCGACGGTGCTAACGCAGCCAGCCGACGGCCAGTTCCTTGGCGGCATCGAGCGCGCGTTGCGGCAACGAACCGACACCGATCGACTCGGCGGCAAAAAGCGGCGTCTCCTGGCTGAGCGTATCGCCGATCCAGACGCGCAGCGTACCCACCGGCTGCCCCTCCTCCACCGGCGCTGCCACCGGTCCGTCATAGACAATCCTGGCGGTGAGCTTGTCGCGGTTGGCGATCGGTAGGAAGATCTCCACGGGTCCATTAGCCTTTAACGCGACGCCGGATTTGGAGCCGCCAAAGACCTGGGCTTCGCCAACCACTTCGTCCTCGGCGAATATCTCCGTCTTCTCGAACGAGCGAACGCCCCAGTCGAGCAGCTTTCGCGCTTCCTCGGCGCGCTCGCGGTCGTTTGCCAGTCCGCTCATTGCCGCAATCATCCTTGTTCCATTGTGGCTGACCGAGCCGACTATGCCGAATCCGGATTGCTCGCTGGCGCCGACTGCAAGGCCGTCGGCGCCTATATCCATGGCCAGCAACGGGTTGCGGTTCCTCTGGGAAATCTTGTTCCAGCTAAAATCCTTCTGGCCATAATAGCGGTAGAGATCCGGGTAGTTGCGCCAGATATGCAGGGCCAGAAGCGCAAGCTCGCGAACGCTCGTTTGCTGCCCGTCGGCCGGCAGACCGGTGGAATTGACGAAGGTCGATTTCTGCAAGCCGATCTGGCGGGCGCGCTCGGTTATCTGCGCCGCGAAATTCGCTTCGGACCCGGCCATTCCTTCAGCGATGACAATACAGCCGTCATTGGCCGCCTGCACGGTCACGCCCTGGATCAGGTCCTCCAGCCGGATCGTCGACTTGAGTTTCGCGAACATGGTCGATGTCCCCGAAGGAGCGCCGCCCTTGCGCCAGGCGTTCTCGCTGACCACGAAAGTGTCGTCGAGCGTCATGCGCCCTGATTTGATGGCGTCGAAGACCACTTCCATCGTCATCAGCTTGGCCAGCGAGGCCGGCGGGATCAACCTGTCCGCATCCTTGGAAAACAGCACGGTGCCGGTTTCGGCGTCGATCATGAAGGCCTGCGCGGCCTTGGTCTCGAAAAGCTGTGCTGAGACCGGCACAAGCGAGAGCAGCAGCAGGCCGAGCGTCATGAGCCCGGTGGAAGGACGGAAAAATTTCATCGGGTTCGACCAGTCAGCCGGCGCTCTTTTGCAAGTTGGCCGAAGCTAGCAGGCTTTTCCACGGCGGATCAATCGCGCACGAGAAAGCCAGGCGACCCGCCATCAGTTGCGTACGGCAAGCGCATCCGGCGCACCATGCGACCACGCGGCCTGCAGCATCTCGTCCAGGCTGCCATGGCCGTCGGCATAGAGGTTGACCGAGTACCAGCCTTTGCCGTCGAGTTCGGAGCGCTGGATCTCGGTCTTGCCGAAGCTGGAAAGTTGGGCCGCCACCCGCTCGGCTTCGGCGGCATCCTCGAACGAACCCGCCGCGACATAGTCCGTGGGCGACCCGGCTGGAGGAGCTTGCCGTTTCCAGGATTGAAGAATCTCGGCGGGCGACATGCCGACGCCATCCAGCGCGGCGAAGGCGTTGGAGGCGCGCTGCACGCGCTCATTGGCATAGGACAGCGACGCCACAGTGAATGGCGATTGCGCCGGCAGGTTGATTTCCGGACGCTCCGGCACGATCGGTCCAAATTCGGGCAGCGTCACATCGCCGGAGGCCGGTGCCTGCGTCGCAACGACAGCTTCCGATGCCTGCCCGGAATTCGTCAGCTGACCGGGGAACGGCACCACCGCGGCGCTTACCGGCAGGCTCGGCGACGGCCCATTCATGGCGACCATGACACCGCTGGGCAGACCGTCCGATGGATCCGGTGCCCTGTTGCCGGGATGGTACGAGGCCATCAGATATTGACCGTCATTGCCTTCGAGCGGCGCACGGCCGACATATTCGACCTTCACCTCCGCCGTACCGATATTGGCATAATCGAGCATTTCAGCAGCGCGCTTAGACACATCGATGATGCGTCCATCATGATAGGGTCCGCGATCGTTGACGCGCACGATCACCGAACTGCCGGTCTTCATGTTGGTTACCCGCGCATAGCTCGGCAGCGGCATGGTCGGATGCGCCGCCGTCAGATCTGCCATGTCGTAGACTTCGCCGTTGGCGGTCAACCGGCCGTGGAAGGCCTCACCATACCAGGATGCGAGGCCAACCTTGGCGTAACGCTTGTCTTCCTTTGGATAGTACCACTTGCCGCGCACCTGATAGGGTCTGCCGAGCTGATCGCGTCCGCGAGACGTCTTGAACATCACGCGCGGGCTGGCTTTCACACCGTATTCGGCTTCGGAAAAATATTCCTTGGAGCGTGGTTTCTTGTTGACCATCGCCTTTTGCTGCGGCCCGGCACATGCCGCAAGAAAGGCTGCCGACAAGGCAAACAGCGCGAAAGCGGAAGCGCGACGAAGACGCGCCGTAGTCTGCATTTTCGATTGTCCCCTACAGTCTCGACGAAGGCACCGCAGCTTTAACGTTGGCGGTGCCAAAGCACCCACTCCAGAAACGCCGGCGACTCCCAACCCCAATCCTTTTGTGCGCAGGAATTGTTTATCACCGTATTAACCGATTGTGGTCGGAACCGGGCGAGATTGTGGCACGACCGTCTCGCCGATCGGCATGAAAATCATCGCGTATCGATCACCAGCGCCATTCGTGCCCGCACGCTTTGCTGCCCGGCGTTGGCATGTCTCCGAGCGCAGATTCAGGGACCGAATATCACAAGCTCGGTGAACGTCAGATCTCCAAGTGCGGGTGGTCTGGGGCCCTTGAAGTATTTCAGCCCCTTGTTGGCGCGGTACCACCCCAACAAACCTGGAATCGGCTCCTTGGCGTCGACAAAGCAAACCAGGATTCCCCTTCGCAAGAGAAAGCGCCCCACGGCACCGGCGCACCGGCTTAAATCCGCGAGCGAGCGGCAATAGATGATCTGATGGCATCGGATAAGACCGTGCAACATTCGGCGCGGCATCAACACCAAGGGAAACGCTGCTCCGTCGCAAATGCAGATCAACGACAGGCAGCCCAGCGTGGAGTGTTCAGAGAGTATGTATCTCTCACTCTCGGACAGCATCGCCAATTCGGGAAGATCGGGACGCGCTTCGAGCACGCGACATGACCGCTGCGCCGAACTTAATGCCGGCACGAAGGTAAATTGTCCGCTGGAGAAGAGCCGAAAGCCGAGCGCCCGGTTGGCTTTCAATGTCGCTTGTGCCGGCGAAATGTTCGTGTAGGTCACATCCCTTCGCTTGAGAACCGCCGCAACCAACATGGCGCCGTAGGGACGGAATTCTGCGTCGACTGACCAGCTTGAAAGATTGCAGCGGATTTCGTCGCCCTCCGACCCCTGGTAGCGAGCATAAAGGGTGAGCACAACGCCGACGATCCGACCGGCATGCTCCAAAACAAAGCCATATTGTGGGAACTCGGCAACTGCGGGCCGCTGCGACAAACGGGTCAGAGCCTGTATCCAGTAACTCCGGTTACGCGCCGGAAAGCCCCTGCACAGACAGTCGACCACTCCCTCCCAGTCGGTTTCTCGAATTGGTCTACAGCGAAGACCGGGCGGGAGAGCGCCAAGTACGGCCAAAATCAACTCCGGAATACGATTTACTTACATGTGTTTAATGCGCCCAACATATCGGCGCACAACGATTAATAGTCTGTGCGGGTTTTAAAAACGATTTTCCACACTCAGCACAAAACACAGGTCGCCATGCCGGGCTGCTCATCGTCCTGAATCGCGCCCAAAGGTGCGGTCGCCATGGTTGACTTGGTGTTGAATGCGGCTTTACAGGAATGAAGCGCGAACCGGTCGGGGAACGTCCTGGTGCCAATCCGGTACCGACTGCTCGAACCCGCCCTCTCGCGATATCCTAAGTGATTGAAAAATCACCTTGGAGGGATGGCCGAGCGGTTTAAGGCACCGGTCTTGAAAACCGGCGTGGGTGCAAGCCCACCGTGGGTTCGAATCCCACTCCCTCCGCCATTTGAAGCCTTGTCCCGAAAGCAATCTCCTGGGCTTGCGTCGAGATGACCGGGAAGTGACCCCCGATCGGGTTGATTTCTCCGTCCGAATATGATGCTTCTCCCGCCTATGAATAAACTATTTTCTGCGGTTTTCGCATGGACGATAGTGGCTTGGCCGGCCAACGCGATGGACAGCGCATTGCGCGCCGGCCTGCTTAAACTCGACCCGCAAACCCGGCTGGAGCAGCGATGCGACGCCGAAATTCTCGACCGGATTACCCGCGACGACCACAAATACAGAGCCGATCGCGTCGTCGCTTACGCCTTTGCGACGCCCGAAATGGGCGCCGATGCGATCAGGAGCCCGGGCGCTGCGTTTCGCAGCAAGGGACAATGGTACCGGCTGAAATTCAAATGCGAGACAGCGCCGGACCATATGGAGGTCCTGCAGCTCCGCTACCGGATCGGCGACGAAATTCCCGAAAGCGACTGGCCCAAATACAATCTCTACAACTAGGCATTCGCGACCTCTGGCCGCATTTTCGCCGGTGTTTCGGGCCGATCGTCGCAAACTCTGTATGTTGCCGCCGTGACGAGCGGTTTGCCGACCTTGTTCCAACCAGTCCCTTGACGCGCGGGAACCATACACGTTAGGGCCTCCAGGCATTCGACGCGAACGGCCGGCCAACCAGCAAGGGAACTCCCAGTCGATGGAAATTTTCACCGCCGCGGGCTTCTCTGCCCTGCTCCAGGTCATCGCCATCGATCTCGTGCTTGCAGGCGATAACGCCATTGTCATCGGCCTTGCCGCTGCCGGCCTGCCGGTCGAGCAGCGCAAGAGAGCGATCCTTATCGGCGTGGTGGCGGCGACGGTGCTGCGCATCGGTTTTGCAGCTATCACTGTCACTCTGCTCCAGATTGTCGGCCTGCTGCTGGCCGGCGGCATCCTGCTGCTGTGGGTGTGCTGGAAGATGTATCGCGAACTGCGCACCTCCCATGCCGACGAAGTGGAGGCGACCGAGGCGTTGTCCAATTCCGATATCAACAGCGATAATATGGTGGCCGGGAAGGCGCGTAAGAAGACCCTGGGTCAGGCTGCATTGCAGATCGTCATCGCCGACGTCTCTATGTCGCTCGACAACGTGCTGGCAGTCGCCGGCGCAGCGCGCGATCACTTCCAGGTGCTGGTGATCGGCCTGGTCCTGTCGATCGCGCTGATGGGCCTTGCCGCGAGCTTCATCGCCAAGCTGCTGCACCGCCATCGCTGGATCGCCTATATCGGCCTTTTGATCATCTTCTATGTCGCACTCGATATGATCTATCGAGGCGCGGTGGAAGTCTTGCCGCATGTCAGCAGTGCGGTGAGCTGACGCATCGACTCGAATTCGCATCGGCCGGCACTTCGACTTCGGCCAGCCTTCGGGGGCGCTTGCGTTTCGCTGCAGCCGCTGCCCATACCAATGCGGCAACAACTGTGGTACTGCGCCGCCAATCCTGAAAATCCGGAAAAGCTTTGATGTCCGCCCCTCGTGTCAGCTTCGTCAGTCTTGGATGCCCGAAAGCCCTTGTGGATTCGGAACGCATCATCACGCGCCTGCGCGCCGAAGGCTACGAGATCGCCCGCAAGCACGACGGCGCCGACCTGGTCGTCGTCAACACCTGTGGCTTCCTCGATTCGGCCCGCGACGAATCGCTCAACGCCATCGGCTCGGCACTTTCGGAGAATGGCAAGGTCATCGTCACCGGCTGCCTCGGCGCCGAACCGGACGTCATCCGTGAAAGACATCCCAACGTCCTCGCCATCACCGGCCCGCAAGCTTATGAAAGCGTGATGGCGGCAGTGCATGAGGCCGCTCCCCCGAGCCACGATCCCTATATCGACCTTTTGCCGCCGCAGGGCGTCAAGCTCACGCCGCGCCACTATGCCTATCTCAAGATTTCGGAAGGCTGCAACAACCGCTGCACCTTCTGCATTATCCCGGCGCTGCGCGGCGATCTCGTATCGCGGCCGGCCGCCGACGTGTTGCGCGAGGCCGAGAAGCTGGCCAAGGCCGGGGTCAAGGAGATCCTCGTCATCTCGCAGGACACCAGCGCCTACGGCATCGACATCAAATACCAGACCAGCATGTTCGGCGATCGCGAAGTGCGGGCGAAATTCCTCGATCTGTCGGAAGAGCTGGGTAAGCTCGGTGTCTGGGTGCGCATGCACTATGTCTATCCCTATCCGCATGTCGCCGACGTCATCCCACTGATGGCCGAAGGCACTATCCTTCCTTATCTCGATATCCCGTTCCAGCACGCCTCGCCGCAGGTGCTGAAGAACATGCGCCGGCCCGCCCATGGCGAGAAGACGCTCGAGCGCATTCGCGGCTGGCGCGAGATCTGTCCGGATCTCGCCATTCGCTCCACCTTCATCGTCGGTTTCCCCGGCGAGACGGACGACGATTTCGAGATGCTGCTCGACTGGCTGGACGAGGCCAGGATCGATCGTGCCGGCTGCTTCAAATACGAGCCGGTCAGAGGCGCCCGTTCCAACGAGCTCGGCCTCAAGCAAGTGCCGCAGGAGGTCAAGGAAGCCCGCTGGCACCGCTTTATGCAGCGCCAGCAGAAGATTTCGGCAACGCAGCTCGCCAAGAAAATCGGCAAGCGCCTGCCGGTACTGATCGACGAAGCACATGGCAATTCGGCCAAGGGCCGGACCAAATACGATGCGCCCGAAATCGACGGTGCGGTGCATATCCAATCGCGGCGGCCGTTGCGCGCCGGCGACATCGTCACGGTCAAGATCGATCGTGCCGACGCTTACGACCTCTACGGCTCGGCGGTCTGATATCACTCAATCCAAAACAAAAAGGGCGCCGCGTGGCGCCCTTTCGTTCGATGTGTTTCCGGTTGCTTACTGTGGCAGCTTGTCGTCGACGCCCTTCACGTAGAAATTCATCCCAAGCAGCGTGCCGTCGTCAGCGACCTCGCCGTCCTTCAGCCATGGTGTGCCGTCCTGCTTGGCGATCGGCCCGGTGAAGGGATTCCAGCCGTCGGCTATCTTCTTGGTGGTGGCCTCGGCCATCGCCTTGACGTCGTCGGGCATATTGGTGAACGGCGCCAGCTTGACGGCGCCGTCCTTGATGCCGAGCCAGACATTGTCGGGCTTCCAGGTGCCGTCGAGCGCCGCCTGGACCCGGCTGATGTAGTACGGCCCCCACTCGTCGGTCAGCGAGGTCAGCTGCGCGTGCGGCGCGAACTTGATCATGTCGGAGGACTGGCCGAAGCCGTGCAGCTTGCGCTCCTCCGCCACCTGCAAAGCAGCGGTCGAGTCGGTGTGCTGGACGATGATGTCGGCGCCTTGATCGAACAATGCCTTGGCTGCGTCGGCTTCCTTGCCCGGATCGAACCAGGAGTTCACCCAGACGATCTTCGCCTTGAAGTTCGGGTTGATCGACTGCGCGCCGAGCATGAAGGAATTTATGCCCATCACCACTTCCGGGATCGGGAAGGAAACGATGTAGCCGGCGACGCCCGACTTCGATTGTTTGGCGGCGATCTGGCCAAGCACGTAGCGGCCCTCATAGAAACGCGCATTGTAGATGCCGAGATTTTCGGCCGTCTTGTAGCCGGTGGCGTGCTCGAACATCACCTTGGGGAATTTCTTGGCGATCTTCACTTCCGGGTCCATGAAGCCGAAGGATGTGCCGAAAATGATCTTGCAGCCCTCGCGTGCCAGGCGTTCGAAGGCGCGGTCGGCATCGGGGCCTTCGGAGACGTTCTCGAGATAGGCGGTCTCGACCTTGTCGCCGAGTGCCTTTTCCACCTCGAGGCGGCCTTGGTCGTGCTGGTAGGAGTAGCCGAAATCGCCGATCGGGCCGGTATAGACCCAGCAGGCCTTCAGCTTGTCCGCCGCCTCGGCTGAGGCCGCCAGCGACAATGCGGCCGTCGTCGCCATCAGGGCAATAAGCAGTTTTTTCATTGTGTTACCTCTCTGAGTTAAGCCTTGGAGCTTCCGTCTTTTTGTTGTCAACGATCCGGAACGAATGGCTGCCCCAGGGAAGCCGGCGTGTTCATCATCGTCAGACGCTTGTTGCGGGAGATTAGAACGAGAACCACGACGGTTGCCAGATAGGGCAGCGAAGAAAGCAGTTGCGAGGGGACCGGAATGCCAAATGCCTGTGCATGAAGCTGGCCGATCCAGACCGCGCCGAAGATATAGGCGCCGGCCAACACCCGCCATGGCCGCCAGGAGGCGAAGACGACCAGAGCCAGCGCGATCCAGCCGCGGCCGGCGGTCATGTTCTCCACCCATTGCGGTGTGTAGACCAGCGATAGATGACCGCCGGCGAGGCCGGCACAAGCGCCGCCGAAAATCACTGAGAGATAGCGGTAACGGATGACGTGGATGCCAAGCGCATGGGCGGATGCATGGCTGTCGCCGATCGAACGCAGAGTGAGCCCGGTGCGGGTCTTGAACAGGAACCACATGACGGCGGCGGTCAGCGCGATCGAGATGTAGAAGATCGGATCCTGACCGAACAGCAGCCTGCCGACGATGGGGATTGCGGTCAGGCCGGGAATATCGAGGTTGGGCAATCTCTCACCGGGCTGGCCGACAAAATTCGTCCCCATCATGCCGGAAAGGCCGAGGCCAAGCAGCGTCAGCGACAGGCCGGTGGCCACCTGATTGGTGGCCAGCGACAGGGTCATGAGGGCGAACAGAAGCGAGAACACTGCCCCCATGGCAATTGCCGCCAACAGCCCTATCCACGGCGAGCCGGTCAGATAGCCGGCGCCGAAGCCGCCGACCGCACCCATGATCATCATGCCTTCGACGCCGAGATTGAGCACGCCGGAACGTTCGACCACCAGTTCGCCGATCGCCGCTATCAGCAGCGGCGTCGCCGCCGTCGCGATGGTCAAGAGGATGTTGACGGTGATGTCCATCAGCGGGCTTCCTCCAGCTTCGGTGCTGCCTCGAGTTTCGGCGCGGCAAAGCCGATTAGGCGGATGCGATAATGAATGAGCGTGTCGCAGCCGAGCACGAAGAACAAAAGCATCCCCTGGAACACGCGCGCCACCTTGTCGGAGATGCCGAGCGCGCTTTGCACCGCCTCGCCGCCGAGATAGGTCAGCGCCAGCACAAGGCCGGCGGCAACGATGCCGAGCGGATTGAGCCGGCCGAGGAATGCCACGATGATGGCGGTAAATCCGTAGCCGGGCGAGATCACCGGCTGCAGCTGGCGGATGGCGCCAGAGACCTCCGAAATGCCGGCAAGTCCGGCCAGCGCGCCCGACAGCAGAAAGGCAAAGAAAACCATGCGGCTCAGGCCGAAACCGGCGAAGCGCCCTGCCCTCGGGCTCGAGCCGAGCACGCGGACCTCAAAGCCTTTCAGCATCCGGCTCATCAGGATCCAGATCAGTACTGCCGCGATCAGCGCGAAGACAAATCCCCAGTTCGCCCTGCCGGATTCCGGGAGGAGTTCCGGCAGTATGGCCGAGTCGTTGAACTGGATGGTCTGCGGGAAACCGTGGCCTTGCGGATCGCGCCACGGCCCGCGCACCAGCCAATCGAGGAAGAGCTGGGCGACATAGACCAGCATCAGGCTGGTCAGGATCTCGTTGGTGTTGAAGCGCGTCTTCAGCAGTGCCGGAATTGCGGCATAGGCGGCCCCGCCGACCATGCCAAAAAGAAGCATCAGCGGCAGCACCAATGGACCTTCGAACTGCGGAAACAGCACGGGAATGATCGAGCCGACAATGCCGCCCAGGATGAACTGGCCTTCGGCGCCGATGTTCCAGATGTTTGCCTTGTAGCAGACCGACAGCCCGACCGCGATCAGGATCAGGGGGGCGGCCTTGATCGCCAGCTCATGCAACTGCCAGACTTGGCTGATCGGTTCAATGAAGTAGATGCGGAACGCCGTCAACGGGTTGACGCCGAGCAGCGCGAACATGATAGCACCAGCAATGATCGTCAAAACGAAAGCGATGAACGGCGACAGTGCCGAAAACAGCATCGAGCGCTGCGGGCGTTTTACAAGTTCGAGGCGCATCAAGCCGTCTCCAACGTATGTTCGGCATGCCCGGGTTCTGAGCCGCCCATCAGCAGCCCGATCTTCTCGAATGTCGCTTCAGTTATCGGCAGCGGCCTCGACAGTTCGCCATTGTGCATGACCGTGATCGCATCGGAAATCTCGAACAGCTCGTCGAGGTCCTGGCTGATCACCAGCACCGCCGAGCCGCTGCGCGCTAGCTCGATCAGCGCCTGCCGGATGTGGGCCGCCGCACCCGCGTCGACGCCCCAGGTCGGCTGATTGACCACCAGGACGCTTGGCCGGCGGTCGAGTTCGCGGCCGACGATGAATTTCTGCAGATTGCCGCCCGAAAGAGCCGCAGCCTCCGGATCCGGCGCGCTCTTGCGCACGTCCATCGCCTTTATGATGCGCTGGGCAGCGGAATAGATTGCATCGCTCTTGACCATTCCACCGGCGCCGACAAACATCTTGCCATCGGTGGCGTGGCGCGACAGAAGCAGGTTCTCCGAAAGCTTCATGCGCGGTGCTGCGCCGTGGCCGAGCCGCTCTTCCGGGACGAAGGCAGCGCCCATCAGGCGCCTGCCGGTGATGGTGAGGCCGCCGGCATCTTTGCCGCGGATGCGGACCGAGCCGGCATCCTGCTGCAGCACCTCGCCGGAAACGGACTCGAAGAATTCGCCCTGGCCGTTGCCGGCGACACCGGCAATGCCGATCACCTCGCCGGCGCGGACTTCAAGATTGATGTTTCTGAGCGGGATGGAGAACGGAGTCGCCGGCTTGCGGGTGAGTTCGCGGACTTGAAGCAGCACCGGCGCGGTCTCGATACCTTCGGCCGGCGCCCGCACCACAGCCTGAACCTCGTTGCCCACCATCATCCGCGCCAACGAAGACGCGGTTTCCTGGCGCGGATTGCAATGGCCGACCACCTTGCCGTGACGCAGCACGGTGGCGCGGTCGCAGATGCGTTTGACCTCTTCCAGCCGGTGCGAAATGTAGAGGATGGACTTTCCTTCCGAACGCAACCGCTCGAGCGTCTCGAACAGCTTATCGGCTTCCTGCGGCGTCAGCACCGAAGTCGGCTCGTCGAGGATGATGAGTTGCGGCGTCTGCAACAGGCAGCGGATGATTTCGATACGCTGACGCTCGCCGACCGACAGATCACCGACCAGCGATAGCGGATCGAGAGGCAGGCCATAACTGTAGGAGAGCGCCCTCGCCTTGGCCGCGATCGTGCTGATCGGCGAGCCGTCATCCAGCGACAGCGCGATGTTCTCCGCCGCCGTCAGCGCCTCGAACAGCGAAAAATGCTGGAAAACCATGCCGATGCCGAGCTTTTTTGCGGTGCCGGGGCTGGTGATCCGGACTGCCTGGCCATTCCAGAAAATCTCGCCTGAATTCGGTTCCAGCGATCCAAACAGCATTTTCACCAGCGTCGACTTGCCGGCGCCGTTCTCGCCAAGCAACGCGTGGATCTCGCCCTTGGCGATGTTGAGATCGACATGGTCGCACGCCGTCAGCGTGCCGAATATCTTGGTGAGGCCGCGAACCTCCAGCAGGTTTGCGCCGTCTTGATCTGCACTCACAGTGCCTCCATCTGGTTTGCCAGATATGTTCTGTGTTCCCGCAAGCATCGTATGCGCGCCCTGCTCTCGACGGTAAGCGCCTCACGACTTGAAAGAGCTTCAAGAATTTCAGCGGAAACTCAAGCGGTAAAGCGCAGTTCGCAAGAACCGCGGCGTCGGCGGGCCGAAACTGCGGGCGCTCAAGGGATAAGTATCGTTGTCCCGGTCGTCCTGCGCCCTTCGAGATCGGAATGCGCCTTGCCGGCATCGCTGAGCGCGTAACGCTGATTGATCTTGATCTTGACGGCACCGCTGAGCACGACATCGAACAAGGCGGCGGCGGAAGCCTCGAGGTCCTCGCGCTTGGCATTATAGACGAACAGCGTCGGCCGCGTTGCGAACAACGAGCCCTTCTGCGCCAGCAATGAGATGCTGAAGGGCGGGATCGGCCCAGATGATTGACCGAAGCTGACGAACGTGCCGAGCGGCCGCAGGCAATCGAGCGAGGCCGGGAACGTATCGTTGCCGACCGAATCGTAGACCACGTCGCATTTCTTGCCACCGGCGATGGCGGCAACACCGGCGACGAAATCCTGCTCGCGATAGTTGATCACGTGGTCGAAGCCGTGCGCCTTGGCGAGCTCGATCTTGTCGGTCGAACTTGCGGTGCCGATCACCGTCGCGCCGAGATGCTTGGCCCATTGGCCGAGGATCAGGCCAACACCGCCGGCCGCCGCATGAAACAGGATCGTATCGCCCGCCTTCACTTTGAACGTACGGCGCAACAGGTACTCGGCGGTCATACCCTTCAGCATCATAGCCGCGGCCTGTTCGTCGCTGATGCCGTCGGGCACCTTCACCACGCGGTCGGCGGCGATCACGCGCTGCCCGGCATAGGCGCCGGTGGTCACCGCATAGGCGACGCGATCCCCGGGCATCAGCCAGTCGACATCTGTGCCGACCTCCAAAACCACGCCGGCCGCCTCACCGCCGGGGATCAGCGGAAATCCGCCCTGCGGCGGATAAAGGCCCGAGCGATAATAGACGTCGATGAAATTGAGACCGATCGCGGTGTGCCTGACCAGAATCTGCCCCGAGCCCGGCTGCCCGGGATCGGTATCCTCATAGGTCAGGACCTCCGGACCGCCATTGGCGTGGATGCGGATCGCTTTGGACATTTTCCAGCTCTCTTGGGATCAGGCTTTCTTGTCCGGCTTGGCGCCGAGATTTGGAAAGAACTGCATGATAGCGCCGATGCAAGCTAGGTAAAGCCCGGTGACCGTAATTCCGATCTTGATGAAATCGCTGACCTGCTCGCCCAGCACGCCGATCTTGTCATAGAAGGAGGCAAGCGCGGCCTGCGCCAGCGCCAGCGCGCCGAAAGCACACCAAAGCAGCGTCATGCCGAGATTGACTGGCCGCAGCCGCTTCACCCGCACCGGATGGATGAAATGGATCGGCACGAAGGTGAGAATGCCGGCCACCACGACCACGGCGAAGGAAACCCATTGTCCGGGTTCGATGACGAACAGCGTGAACACCACCATGTTCCAGACGACTGGAAAGCCCTTGAAGAAATTCTCCTTCGTCTTCATGCCGGTATCGGCATAGTAGATTGCGCTCGACACCACGATGATCGCCGCCGACAGGAACGACAGGCGCTCGCCCATGAAGCCGCGCTGATAGAGCGCGAAGGCCGGAATCAGCACGTAGGTCACGTAGTCGATGATGTTGTCGAGGAGTTCGCCCGACCATGTCGGTAGGATTTCCTTGACGTCGAGCTTCCTGGCGATCGGCCCGTCGATGCCGTCGACGAACAGCGCCAGCCCTAGCCACCAGAACATCGCCGTCCAGCGCTGCTCGCTTGCTGCGACCAGCGACAGAAACGCCAGGAATGAGCCCGACGCGGTCAAGAGATGGACCGAGAACGCCCGCGCCTGCGGCCATGTGACTTTCTTCTTCGGCCGCGGAATCCGGTCGGCGATTTTCCTGGCCGTCGTCTTCTTGCTCACGGTCCCCGCCAGTCCAGCTTGCAGATTTCGGCCGAGCGGCCGGCAAAGTTCCAGTTGCGGCCAAAGGCCCGCATTTTGCTCCTGTCGGATTTGGCGACGATGATTTCCGGCGCGATCCAGTATTCCGAATTGCTGATGACCGTATCCTTGTCGCGATCCTTGCCGGTGATCGGCGTCACCGCGCCATCGATGATCTTCGGTATCTGAAAGATGCGCGTTTTCTCACGCGTCTCGTAGGTGATTGGCACCTGCTCGGCGCCGAGGAACTGTCCGACCAGGATCGAGAGCAGCGATGTGGTTCCGCCGGCCTTGCCGGTGAATATCTTCGTCAGTGCCTTCACAGCGTAGACCGAGGCGCGCTTGTCGATGAACAGGCCGGCAGTCCAATTGCCGCGGCTCATATAGCCGGGGATTTCCATGACCAGCCCAAGATTGAGACTAGACAGGTCGACCTCGCCGAAATGGCCGGCATCGATGCGGAATCCGGCCCAGGTCTGGCAATAGCCTTCTGTCGGCGGATGATTGCCGAGCGACAGCACGCAAGGGCAAAAAACCGTGCAATTGCAGGAAAGGACGAGCTCTCCCTTCATTGCCCAGTTTTGGTCTGTCATCGAATTCTCCCCCTCATGTCGAGACTACTAGCAGCGTGGCTGCCCAGACAAGCAGTATCGCGCCGGCCAGCCGCGTCGGCAGATTGCCTGCCGTCTGTTTTTCGACCAGGCTAAACAGGCCGATGAGCGCCATCCAGAACACGTTCATCACGCCGACGGCAAACATTACCAGCATCAGCGCCCAGCAGCATCCAAGGCACCACAGGCCCTGCTCCATGCCGAGCCGGAAAATGCGAATGGGCCTGGCGCTCCAGTTGGCGAACAGGACCGAGAACGGATTTCTGCACTTCTCCAGACAGGCTTCCTTCAGCCAGCTGAACTGATAGAGACCAGCGATCGACAGCGCGGCTGCTCCGGCAATTCCAACCGCTGGATCGAGCATCTGCCCGGATGACGCGAATGCATCGACTGCTAGCGTCAGGGCCGCGAACATTGCCGAGACGGCAAGCCAGACGCTTAAATATCCAGCGACGAGGACCAACGGATGGGCGACCGGCTCCCTCTTGATCCTGGCGGTATCTGCGATCTCGCAATAGGTCCGGATCATCGGCGCCGCGGAGGGCAGCATGGTCGCGATGGCCATCAACAGCCACATCGCGGTGAGTGCCCCGCCTTGCGCGCCTAGGCTTGCGTGAAGCGGCTCCGGCGCAAGGCAGAGGGCGAAGAAACGCGCAAGGAAATCCGGCAGCGGCAGTTGCGGCAGATATCTCAGCATAGTGTCACCGGGTGCATCGGTGCCCGGGAGCCGGCTTACGGCACCACGAACTGCAATTGCGCCGAGAAGGAGCCATGCAAGGGCGATGCCCATGCCAGCAACAACGCTCACCGTCAGTCGAGGGCTGCGCGCAACGCTCGCCATCGCACGGCCGATACCGTCCAGGTGGCTGAAATCGTCTTGTTGGCCGGTCATGGCAACCGAATGGGCCGAATCGCCGCGTTGATCAAGCGACATCACCTGACCTATATGGACCGGCAGGTCGGATAGGCCTCACCTCGCAATCGGAAAGCCGAATTTGGATCATCGGGAAACAGCACGGATACTCGTTGCCGGCAGCGGCCCCGCAGGGCTGATCGCGGCGCTTGGCTTTGCCGAGACCGGCTTTCCGGTGACGCTCGTCGGACCCGAGGCAGCCGGCCCCGATGCCCGGACGACAGCCTTGATGAACCCTGCCCTGAAGATGTTAGAACGGCTCGGGATCCTGGATAGAATCAGGCCGCACGCAGCGCCGCTCAAGGTGATGCGCATCGTCGATGCAACAAGCCGGCTGATCCGCGGCCCGACAGTGACCTTTCGCGCCAGCGAGATCGACGAAGAGCAATTCGGACTGAACGTGCCCAACAGCGTTCTTAACCGCGCGCTAGCCGAGGCTGTCGGCGCGCATGCGGGCATCGAGTGGCGAAAGTCGATGGTGGAGGCATGGCGCCTCGATGCCGACCATGCCCATGCCGTTCTCGCCGACGGCAGCGAGATTGAGGCGTCGTTGGCGGTTGCCGCCGATGGCCGTCAGTCGCCGGCCCGCGAGGCAGCCGGCATCCGGACATCGGTCCGATCCTATCCGCAGGCGGCGCTGGTGCTCAATTTCGGTCACCGCAGCGACCATGCCTTTACTTCGACCGAATTCCACACCGAGACCGGTCCGTTCACACAGGTTCCCCTGCCCGGCAACCGGTCCAGCCTTGTCTGGGTGCTCGAGCCCGATACCGCCAGGGACCTTGCAGCACTTGACGACGCCGAGCTTTCGACGCGGGTCGAACAGCGGATGCAATCGATGCTGGGCCGCGTGTCGGTTGAGCCCGGCCGACAGGTCTACCCCCTTTCAGCGGTGAGCCCGTGGCGGTTTGCGCAGCACCGCGTGGCGCTTGTCGGCGAAGCCGCCCATGTGTTTCCCCCAATCGGCGCGCAAGGCCTTAATCTCGGCATCAGGGACATCGACGACCTGATTGGTACCGCAAGCAGAAATCGCTCGGACCCGGGCGCCGCCAAGGCGCTTGCGACCTATGATTTCAAGCGGCGGCCGGACATCCTGGCGCGCAGTAGCGCGGTCAACCTGCTCAACATGTCGTTGCTTTCCGACATGCTGCCGGCCCAGTTGGCGCGCAGCGCTGGTCTTGGCGTGCTTGAAGGGTTTGCGCCGTTGCGGGCGTTTTTTATGCGCGAGGGTCTGCGACCCGGCAGCGGTTTTGCGGCATTTTTTGGTGGATTGCGAAAACCGGCTGAGCGCTAGCGATCTTGGGTACCGCCCTTGCTCCGCATCTTGCGAACTCAACCCGGCGTCACGCGCTTCGGGATTGAATTGACGCAGAGTCTGCGCCAAATAACGAACATGTCGACGGCAAGGTCTGGACCAATCTTTGCCGGACCGATGCGTTAGAGTCTAAAGTCTTGGAGCGTTCCTTGCGTGTTCCAGGATGCGTAGCGTCCAAGAAGTTCAAGTGGTGAGTGCGATGAAGACAGCCAAATTCTCGATCGGACAGGTGGTTCGCCACCGGCTGTTTCCGTTCCGTGGTGTCATTTTCGATGTCGACCCGCAATTCGCCAACACCGACGAATGGTACGAGGCGATCCCCGCTGACGTGCGGCCGCGCAAGGACCAGCCCTTTTATCATCTGCTCGCCGAGAATTCGGAAACGGAATACATCGCCTACGTGTCCGAGCAGAATTTGCTCGAGGACCGGTCGGGCGAACCGGTCCGGCATCCACAGATAGGTGAGATGTTCGAGAAGAGGCCGGACGGGCGCTACGAACCGAAGCACCAATCGAGACATTGATGACTTAGCTAGGACTTGGCCGGCTTGAGACATGGCTGGACCCGACAATCAGCCGGTTCAGCAAAAAAAGCGAGGCATGAACCCCGCTTTTTGTTTGTTCGAAAACCCGTCGATCAGTTGGCGGCAGTCGATCAGTTGGCGGCCTTCGCCTTTTCCTGCTCTTCCTTGAGCTTCTTGGCAAAATCCTGGTTGTTCTTGGCGACGAACTCCTGGAGCTTCTTCTGCCGGTCCTCGATGTCCGACTGCTGCAGCGGCGGGCCGTCGAAGGCGCCGCTGAAGCCGGTCAGCGCAATCTTGATCGGATTCGGCTGGTTCTGGAAATTGATCGAGGTCAGTGTCAGCGCCGATCCCTTCTTGAAGGATGCGACGAGCTGATCGGTCAGCGGCACTTCCGCCACGCAGCGGTCCGGGAAGCAGATCACATAGTCGAGCTTCTGCGCCTTGCCGCCGTCGATCTGGAGGCCGATGCCGGGAGGAACCAGCCGGCCGGTCGGAACCGTCACCTGGAACACCTTGCGGTTCACCTTGCCCTTCAATTCGATCAGGCTGACGCCGGTGATGAGCTGGCCGTTGCCGGCGGTGGTGATGTTCTGGACATTGCAGATGTCGACGTCTTCCTGCTTGGTGCAGGCCTTGAACCAGCCTTGCGGAATCTGCTGTTGCTGCTGCGCGGAAGCAGCGGGAATCCCGGCGCCGAGAATGCCGACCACGCCAGCGGCCATGACCGACAGGCGGTACGTGTTGCTGTTCAGGCTGGTCATGTCGTGCATTCCTCTCAAATGATCCCGGAACCGGCTTTTTCGCGCCGTGTGGTCCAGCTACCTGTTGCCGAAATGAGGCAACAGAATGACTTCGGACGGCGTGTTACACTGCAAGCGATGCCGAATCCAGCCCGAGCCTCGCGAATCTTGGCCGAAGGATTGGCTCAGGGGGTTGGCCGGTGCACGACCGGCTCATGTATGCTGCGCATCGAATCGGGAAGGAGACGGTCATGGGCCGCGTTGTCATTTGGCTGATCGCCACAATGTTGTTTGTCGGCCTTTCCCTGCAACCGACCCTGTCGGAACCGAAGCACGCGCTTGCCATGCAGGGCGAGCCGGCGCTTCCGTCCGACTATAAGCATTTCAACTACGTCAACCCCGACGCGCCGAAAGGCGGCAGCATTACCTCTAGCGGCGTCGGCAGCTTCGACAATCTGAATCCGTTCATCCTGAAAAGCCTGCGCACCACGGCGCGCGGCATGATGGATCAAGCCTTTGGCAATCTCGTCTTCGAGCCGTTGATGCAGCGCAACTACGACGAGGCCTTCAGTCTCTACGGCCTGCTCGCCGATACCGCCGACATGGATCCCGAGCGCAAGAGCATCGAATTCCATCTCGATCCCAGGGCCAAATGGTCGGACGGCGAGCCGGTGACGCCGGAAGACGTGTTGTTCACCTATGACGTCTTCACCGAGAAGGGCCGGCCACCTTACAGCCAGCGGATGAAAGCGATTGCCAAGCTCGAAAAGACCGGCGACCGCAGCGTGCGCTTCACCTTCAACGACAAGGCCGACCGCGAATTTCCGCTGATCGTTGCGCTGACGCCGATCATCCCGAAACACGCTTTCAACAAGGACACATTCGACAGGACCACGCTGAAGCCGGTGGTCGGCAGCGGCCCTTACACGGTGGCGCAAGTCGTGCCCGGCCAGCGCATCGTGTTCAAGCGCAATCCGGACTATTGGGGCAAGGACGTGCCGTCCAAGCGTGGCTTCGACAACTATGCCCAGATCACCATCGAATATTTCCTCAACGCCAACGCCAAGCAGGAAGCGTTCAAGAAAGGCATCTGCGCCATCGACGACGACAGCGACCCGGTCAAACGCGAGCGCGATCTCGACTTTCCGGCCTTCCACCGGGGCGAGGTCATCGCTGAAACTTTCGACACCGGCATTCCGCCGGTGGTCAACGGTTTTCTGTTCAACACGCGGCTGCCGAAATTTTCCAATCCGGTCGTGCGGCGTGCGCTCGGCATGCTCTACGATTTCGAATGGGCCAACAAGAATCTATTCGGCGGCAAATACACGCGAACGATGAGCTTTTGGCAGAATTCCGAACTCTCCGCGCTCGGCCACCCGGCCAGCGAAAAGGAAAAGGCCCTGCTGGCTCCCTACCCCGGCCGCGTGCCTGCAGATGTCATGGACGGCACCTACAGGCCGTCTGTCACCGACGGCTCTGGCCAGGACCGCAAGGTGCTGAAGGCCGCATTCGAGCTGCTGAAGAGCGCAGGCTATGCGGTGCAGGACGGCGCGATGCTCGATCCCGAGGGAAAGCCGTTCGGTTTCGAGATCCTGACCGCCTCGCAGGACGAAGAGCGACTTGCCGCTATCTATCAGCGCACGCTTGAGAAGCTCGGCATCGATGTCGGTATCCGCAGCCTCGACGGTGATCAGATCCAGTCGCGCAAGCAGCGTTTCGATTTCGAGGTGCTGGTTGGCTCGACCGGTTTCAACAACTCGCTGTCGCCCGGTATCGAGCAAACCGGGCGCTGGGGATCCGCTGCCGCCAAGGCCGAAGGCTCGTTCAACCTCGCCGGCGTCGCCGATCCGGCGGTGGACGCGGCGATCGAGGCGATGTTGAGAGCTCGCTCGAAGGAGGACCATGTCGCCGCCGTCCGCGTCCTCGACCGGCTGTTGATCTCCGGTAACTACATGGTGCCGACGCAGCACAACAACCGGCAATGGCTTGCTTATTGGAACTATCTGGAACATCCGCAAAAGACGCCCATATACGGCTATCAGTGGCCGACCTGGTGGCGCAAACCGAAGTGACCTCTTCAGAACAGGAGATCAAGATGAACGACGAGAGCTCGATTACCGTCGATGTG
This sequence comes from Mesorhizobium sp. M0563, assembly GCF_040321065.1. Lineage (NCBI taxonomy): Bacteria > Pseudomonadati > Pseudomonadota > Alphaproteobacteria > Hyphomicrobiales > Phyllobacteriaceae > Mesorhizobium > Mesorhizobium sp. M0563. Next base: position 215,129 of record NZ_JAMYQV010000007.1, on the reverse strand, counting down.
GTCTCCGACGTCGTGTGCCCCTGGTGCTTCATCGGCCAGAAGCGGCTCGACAAGGCGATTGCCGCCGTCGATATCGACGTTCACATACGCTGGCGGCCCTTCCAGCTCGACCCGACGATCCCGCCCGAAGGCAAGAACCGCCGCGACTACATGGTGGCGAAATTCGGCAGCGAGCAACGCATCCGCGAAATCCATGCCCGGATCGAGCCGCTGGGCGAGGCTGAAGGGATTTCCTTCGCCTTCGACGCCATCAAGGTCGCGCCCAATACGCTGGATGCGCACCGGCTCATTCGCTGGGCCGGGACGGCCGGCGAGGCCATTCAGAACCGGCTGGTGCGCCGGCTGTTCCAACTGAATTTCGAGGAAGGCGCCAATCTCGGCGATCATGCCGTGCTGATCGAAGCGGCCCGCGAGGCCGGCATGGATGCCTCCGTGGTCGAAACACTGCTGCCGACCGACGCGGATGTCGAGGCGGTGCGCACCGAAATCGCCACCGCTTCGCGCATGGGCATATCGGGCGTGCCGTGCTTTCTGTTTGAAGGCAAATATGCCGTGATGGGCGCTCAGGACGCCGACACGCTTGCCGATGCGCTCCGTCAGGTTGCAGCGGCCAAGGCACGCGGCGAGCTGGAGACGGCGAACTGAGCCGGACTATTTCACCGTCACCTTGGCCTTGCTGACGAAAAAGCCATGGCCATGCTTGCCGGTACAGGTCAATCCCTTGGTGGACGACTGGCAGGAAAACGGCCCCTTGCTCCAGCTATTGCCGTAGGCCAGCTTGGTGACGTCGCCGCAGCAGCCTTGCTCGCCCGGATTCTTGATCAGCGTCGCCGGGCCTTTCGGCCCGAGGATGATGGTGACGTAGCTGGGCTCGACACGCGAACAGCTCAGCTCCGGTCCGCCATCCTGCGGCTCGTAGGTGCTGGTGCCGCCCTTTGGCGTGTAGATGCAGCCGATATTGCCGGACGGAGTGTTGAACTCGATCTGTCCCTCGGCGTTTGCGGGAACGGTCTGGCTGCCGGCATACGCTTGCGGCAGCCAGGCAGACGTTGCGAGCATCGCCACAAAAAATGTCCGTGCAAGCATGAAGAACTCCCCCCGGTTCAAACGTGGATGCGTCCCGGCAGGTTCGATCCGTAGCGCATCATTGTCAAACGCAGTTTTGTTCGTGCTCTAAAAAAGCTCGGTCTAATGGATGTTGGTCCGCATCCTGGACTGTAACGGCAAAGTCATTGCTTGGCTGATTACGGGCTCCTGACAAGGCTTCAACCGCGAATCATACGGTCACGTTCTGGCCACCGACGAGGTCGGACCTGACCGTAAAGGCGGGCTGAAGATCGGTTCAGCCTGTGAAAATCGACCGCTGGACGGCGCTTCTATGTTCACAAAGCTGTGTGAAGACCTTCCCTCGGGGAAGGTGTCTACCTGCTCTGGGGCGGGCAAGTAACTATTTGAAGTTGCGTTGGTATTCCGCCCCTCGAAACGTGACGGCCTGGCGCCGTGATCATTCATTCTGTTGCTCCACTGCAACGGCCGGCCACCCAATCCACCTGCGGCTGGAGAAAAGCTAATGGAAAATGATCAATTGGTGTTACTGTCCGTAACAAAAGAAAAACCGTTTGGGCGGGATAGTGATTCGGGTCGATAGACCAACGCGACATTCAATATCGGAAAAATGGCTCCGCGGTGCCGCAAGGCAGTCGCCCCTGACGCCCGTATCGTCGATGCGCAGCTTCTGGGGACTGATGCGAGCTTACTGGTTCTCGGACCGCTGGATGGAAGCCTGGACCTTGACGCTGGTGATTGCGCTGGTCATCGCCCTGTCCAGCAAGGCTGAGGTCTGGTTTACAGTGGCTGGGGCAGAGCTGGCGACTTCGATCGCTTTTTTCCACGATGCCGCGAATACCACGCCACTCAAGACAGTACTGACCAATGCCGGTTTGCTCGTGCTGCTGGTCGTGCTCAAGGACGCGGGTATTGCAGGCGTTCGCAACCTTGTTTCCAAAACACTGCATCGCAAATGGCGTGGCTGGCTGGACAGCCGCTTCAACGAAGCCCTGCTCGACAGCAATCATACCCACTTCCATGCCCAGCATGGGTCTTCCGGGAACGCAGCTCCTGACAATATCGACCAGCGCGTGCAGGAATCCATCAAGGGCATGACCGGTGGGGCCATCGGGCTTGCTACGGGTGTGCTAGGTGTCTTCACCTCGCTCTATTTTGTCGGTGGCGCTTTGCTGGCAAATTCCGTGGAAGTAAAAGGACTGGAGTTCCTCGGCAGCTACGGCAGTGCCGTTCTCGCGCTCCTGGCGGTCGCTATCTACGTGCCGTTCAACACCTGGATCGCAGTCAAACTCGGCGGAATGCTGGAGTGGCTCAATATCAGGATGCAGCAGGCAGAAGGCAACTACCGCAGCGAGTTGATCACGTTGCTCCGCCGCAGTTTTCACGTTGCCGCACTGCAGGGCGAGAATGTGCAGAAGACTGTGCACAGCCAGCGTTATGCCGACATTGACCGCACCTGGGCAAGATTGAACATCGTCAATACCGGCTACGCCTCGTTCGAGCTGATCTACAATTTCATCGGCGCCAAAATTGTCGCTTTCGGACCTGGGCTAGTGCCCTTCATCCACAACGGCCTCGACCTCAAGGGCTATTTAACGGCCTCCGGACAGGTCGATTCGCTGATCAGCAAGTGTTCGTGGTTCATCCATGTGATGCCGGATCTCGCCACGTTGCGTGCGAACAGCCAGCGCGTCGTCGAATTGGCGCAGGCGATCGAAAACGTCCAGCATCCGCAGGAATTCTACAGCCTGACCGGCCGGTCCGACTTCCGCTACGATCGTCAGAACCCGGTCTTCGGCCTGACCATCCAGAAGCTCGAACTGGCGCATCAGGGTGAGGACGCAACGCCGTTCCTGAGTGCCGCGAACTTGCGCTTCCGGCGTGGCGAGTGGACGTTCCTCAAGGGCGAATCCGGTTGCGGCAAGACCTCGCTGATCAAGGCGATCAACGGGCTGTGGCCTTATGGCCGCGGCACCATCGTCTTCCCGGAAGGGGTCAGGAGTTTCTACGCCGCTCAGGAGGTGAAGCTGCAGCAGGTTTCGCTGAAGCAACTGGTCTGCCTGCCCGGTTCCGAGCATGATTACGCCGACCTGCAGGTCGCATCCGCCCTGCACAAGGCCGGCCTCGGCGACTTCATCGAGCATCTGGCCGATGAGAGCCGTGAAGGAAAGATCTGGGATCAGGTTCTTTCGGGTGGGCAGAAACAGAAGCTGGTCGTCGCCCGCATTGTGCTGCAGCAGCCTGGACTGCTGTTCCTCGATGAAGCGACCGGCGCGCTCGATCCCGATGGAAAGATCGCCTTCCACCAAGCGATCAAGGACAATTGCCCCGACGCAACCGTGATCTCGATCATGCATGAGGCGACGCCGCCGAGATCGGTCGCGGGAACCGAATTCTACCACAGCGTGGTTGCGATCGCCGACGGCGTCGCCACCAAGAAGCCGCTGGTTCCGAGCTTGCCGGTCGAGCTCACCACCATCCTCACGCAGCCGACGCGGCCGGCCGAGGACAAATGGCTGCGCTTTCCCCGCCGGCTGAAGCAGAGATAGCCGCGGCACACTGCCGGCATCCAGCCAGCCTGCCACGTAGCCCGATCACAGTCTCGCGATCCAGTCGGTTTGCCGCCGTTTTAACCCGCTCTCGTGATTGACTCGGCAAGGCGCGCTCCTATGTTGCGCCGGCTCGCAGAGATCCCAACCCGAACCCGCGAGCAGAAAGGTCACCGCGCCATGCCTGGCGACAGTCACAGTCGAACGCAACCGCCGTCCGCTTGACGTGACCTGACCGGCTCACGTCCTGCCGGACGGCAAGGAGTGAGCCATGAACGAGTTTTCCCCCGTTGCGGGCGGCGATGCCATCGCCATCGCTCGCGTACTTGCCAACGAACACGTCGCCGACATCGTCGAGGCCTTGAATCAGGAGCCCCGCGAGACAGCATCGGATCTGCTCTGCGAAGTGCCGTTCGAGCGGCTGGTCGAGATCTTCGACCAGCCTGAACTCGACGGCGCGTCCGAACTGGTCGAGGCGCTGCCCCGCAGCAGGGCAGGCAGGCTGCTTGCGGCCATGTCGGTCGACCGCGCCGCCGACATACTGCGCGATCTGAACGAACCGGCTCGTTCCGAACTGCTCGGCGGCCTGGCGCCGCCGCTGCGCGCGACGCTGCTTGCCATTCTAGGCTACCCCGAGGGCAGCGCCGCCTCGCTCATGACGACCGAATATGTCAGCGTGCCGCCGGACTGGAGCGTGGCCCGCACGCTGGATTACATCCGCAAGGTGGAGCGGACACGCGAAACCGTCTACGCGATCTACATCGTCGATCCGAAAACGCATGTCCTGTTGCGCTCGACCAGCTTGCGCCGGCTGATTGCCGGTGAGCCGGATGAGCTGATCATGGCGGTTGCGCCGGATCGCGCGCCTATTACCGTGTCGCCGCTGACCGATAGCGGGAAGGTCGCACAGCTGATCTCGAAATACGATCTGCTCGCCGTCCCGGTCGTGGACAACGGCAAACTCCTCGGCATTGTCACCATCGACGACATCATCGACACGATGATCGAGGAAACGACCGAGGACGTGCATCGCTTCGGCGGCATGGAAGCTCTGGATGAGCCCTACATGAAGATGAGCTTTCTGGCGATGATCCAGAAGCGCGCCGGTTGGCTATGCGCGCTGTTCGTCAGTGAGATGCTGACAGCCAACGCGATGCAGAGCTACGAGGGCGAGCTGGAAAAGGCGATCGTGCTGACGCTATTCATTCCATTGATCATGAGCTCCGGCGGCAATTCCGGCTCGCAGGCGACCTCGCTGGTCATCCGGGCGCTGGCGCTGCGCGAAATCGGCCTTGGCGACTGGTGGCGGGTGGCCCTGCGCGAGCTGCCGACTGGTCTGGTGCTTGGCTCGATCCTTGGCGTAGTCGGCGTTTGCCGCATCGCGCTCTGGCAGTATCTCGGCTTCTACGACTACGGCCCCCACTGGCCGCTGATCGCAATGACGATCGGCGCCACGCTGGTTGGCATCGTCACCTTCGGCTCGCTGTCTGGATCGATGCTGCCGTTCGCCCTGAAGCGCATCGGCTTCGATCCGGCCAGCGCATCGGCTCCGTTCGTCGCCACGCTGGTCGACGTCACCGGGTTGGTGATTTATTTTTCTGTGGCGCTGGTGATCCTGCGCGGAACGCTGCTGTAAAAAAACTCACGCACTTCCATCGCGGCAATCCCGTTGCCGCGATGGGTTCTTGTCGCGTCAGACGCGCTCACCATCTCTCACCCGGTAAGTCGGCTTGTACATGGTGACGAGTTCTTCCGCCGCGGTCGGATGCACCGCCATGGTACGATCGAAATCATCCTTGGTCAGCCCGGCCTTCAGCGGTATGCCGAGAAGCTGCGCCATTTCGCCGGCATCCGGCCCGAGGATGTGGGCGCCGAGGACTCTTTTCGAGGCGCCGTCGACGACCAGCTTCATCAGCATCTTTTCATCGCGGCCGGAAAGCGTGTGCCGCATTGGCCGGAAGGTGGCGCGGTAGATTTCGAGATCCGAAAAGCGTTTTGCCGCCTCATCCTCCGACAGGCCGACCGTGCCGATCTCGGGCTGGGAAAAGACCGCGGTCGCGATCGTGTCGTGGTCGGGCGCCGTCGGCTTGTCCTTGAAGGCGGTCTCGACGAAGCACATCGCCTCGTGGATTGCCACCGGCGTCAATTGCACGCGGTGGGTGACGTCACCGATCGCCCAGATGTTGTCGATATTGGTGCGGGAGTATCCGTCGACCTGGATTGCCCCGGTCTTGGTCATCTCGATGCCGACGCCTTCCAGGCCCATGTTCTCGGTATTGGGAATGCGGCCGATGGCGAGCATGACCTGATCGACCGTCAGCACCGTGCCGCCGGTGACAAGCGCGTCGAGCCGGCCGTCAGGCCGCTTCCTGACCCACTCTGACACGGCGTGGCAGAGGATTCTTATCCCCTTCTTTTCCATCGTCTCGTGCAGCATGCGTCTGAGGTCCATGTCGAAACGGCTGAGGATTTCCTGGCCGCGGTAGACAAGCGTCGTGTCGACGCCAAGCCCGTGAAAGATGTTGGCGAATTCGACGGCGATATAGCCGCCGCCCTCGATCATGATTGCCTTCGGCAGCTCCTTGAGGTCGAAGGCCTCGTTGGAGAAGATGCAGTGCTCATGGCCGGGCAATGCCGGGTGCGGTGCCGGACGCCCGCCGGTTGCGATCAGGATCTGGTCGGCGGTAACGGTGCGATCCTCACCGAGAAGATGCACCACATGCGGATCGACCAGCACGGCGCGTGAGTGAAAGACTTCGCCGCCGGCGCCCTGCACGTTGTTCTGGTAGATGGCCTCCAGCCGGCTGATTTCGCGATCCTTGTTGGCGACCAGCGTCTGCCAGTCGAAACGCGCCTCAGGCACCGTCCAGCCATAGCCGGCGGCGTCGGCGAAATGCTCGGGGAATTGCGAGGCATAGACATAGAGCTTTTTCGGCACACAGCCGCGGATCACACAGGTGCCGCCATAGCGGTATTCCTCGGCGATGCCGACGCGCTTGCCGAGTGCTGCCGCGACGCGCGCCGCCCTCACCCCGCCGGAGCCGCCGCCGATGACGAAAAGATCGTAGTCGTAACCGGCCATGGCTGAACTCCTTGCCCCTCAAACACCGAGACAGGTAGGCTGCCGACCATCAAAAGAAAAGCCCGGACTTGCCGGGCTTTCTGGTCCAGTGGCGGTCAGGCCGCTCGGAAGTTCGCGATCAATTCGGTGTCGCGTCCGCAGGAGCAGCGCCATCGGCCGGGGCGGCACCGTCGGCAGGTGCGGCCGGCGCCTTGGCATTCGCCGCTGCACCCAGGGTCTCGCCTACCTGTTGGGCGAGATCGCGAGCCAGGCCGTTCTGCCAGATGTCGGCAGCCTTCACCAGCTCGCGCGTCACGATCGAGCCGTTGTCGAGCAGCTTCTTGCCGGTATCGGAGTTGTAGAAGGCGGCGATTTCAGTGAGTTCCTTTTCCGAGAACACTTTTGCATAGGCAAGCGCTGCTTCCTTTTCCAGGTCGGCGCGGCGCGATGCCAGGGCCATCGCCTTCTCGTTGATCGTCTTGGCGATCAGTTCCTGCATGTCCGGGTTCTTCTGGATCAGCTGCTGCTCGAGCGCCGCGGCAGCTTGCGGCAGGATGTTGTCGAACGTATCCGTCGCATGGATCGCCGCGACCGCGGCGCGCGCCGCCTTCAAATGCGCATCAGTGACATCCTGCGAAAACGCCGGCGACGAAAACGCGAAAACGGCCGAGGCCGCCAGAATGGCAAAAAAGCGGCCAACCCGGTTATGCAACATCATGATCGGTAAAACTCCCTGGTTTTCGGGCGGCATGGACGGTTTGAATGCCGTCGCCGCCGGCAATGATGGCCGTTGATGCCAGCCCGATGAAAAGACCATGCTCGACCACGCCCGGAATGGCGTGGAGAGCATTCGAAAGCGCTCTTGTATCCGGAATGCGGCCAAAAGATGCATCGAGGATAAAATGGCCGCCGTCTGTAACAAATGGCTGGCTCCCCGTCATCCTCAGTGTAACAGGGCCGGAAAGGCCAAGGTTTGCAGCCGCTGCGCCAACCGCAATTTCGGTGGCGCGCAGGCCAAACCGGTTGACTTCGATGGGCAGCGGAAAACGGCCGATCATCTCGACCATCTTGGAGCTGTCGGCGATGACGATCATGCGGGCGGAGGCCGCCGCGACGATCTTTTCGCGCAGCAGCGCGCCGCCGCCGCCCTTGACCAGTGTCAGCGCCGGATCGATCTCGTCGGCGCCGTCGATGGTGAGGTCGAGCTCGGGCGTTTCCTCGAGGGTCGACAGCGGCACACCAAGCTCGGTGCAAAGGACGGCGGTGCGCTCCGAGGTCGGCACGCCGATGACAGTCAGGCCGGTGGCGACCTTGTCGGCGAGCAGCCGCACGAACTCATCCGCTGTCGTGCCGGTGCCGATGCCGAGCCGCATGCCGTCCGTGACATGGGCAAGCGCTGCCCGCGCAGCCTCAACCTTCAATTGCCTCGCATCCATGCCGGGTCCCGAGATTCGTTTCGGCGCTCGTAGCATTTTTGCCGGGCTGGTCAAAGGACCTTGCCCGCGGTGCATAAGCCGGCTTGCCTGAACGGGCCGCAGCGGTTATCGCCTGCCGGCAATCAAATCGTCACAGGACAGGCCATGACCCGACCGATCATCGTGTTCGACCTCGACGGGACGCTGATCGACACGGCGCCGGATCTGCTCGACAGCCTCAACCACAGCCTTGCCGCCAGCCAGCTCACGGCCGTCGACGAAGCCGGCTTCAAGCGCTTCGTCGGCCATGGCGGCCGGGTGATGATAGAGCGCGCCCATGCAGCGCAGCACAGGTCGCTGGCAGTGGAGGAGCACGACCGCCTGCTAAAGCTGTTTCTGGACCACTACACCGTTAACATTCCCGGCAAATCGCGCCCCTACCCGGGCGTACCGGAGGCGATCGCGCGGTTCGAGGCGGCCGGGTACCTGCTGGCCATCTGCACCAACAAATACGAGGCCAATTCGGTGGCACTGATCGAGGCGCTCGGCATGACCAGGCATTTCGCGGCGATCTGCGGCCAGGACAGTTTTCCGTTCCGCAAGCCAGACCCGCGCCATCTCACGCAGACCATCGCGCGTGCCGGCGGCGACCCGCACCGTGCACTGATGGTCGGTGATTCGCAGACCGACATCGACACGGCAAAGGCGGCCGGCATTCCGGTGGTGGCAGTCGATTTCGGCTACACCGACCGTCATGTGCGGGAGTTTGAACCGTCGGCGGTGATCTCGCATTTCGATTCGCTGACGCTCGATATGGTACAAGGGCTGATGGCCGCGGCAGAGGGCTGAAGCCGGCCATAGTCCGGACCGCCAGATGCCGACCGACAAGTGGTTGACTTCGCGGGCCGGCCTCCCTTATATCGCGGCGCGCTTGGCCTTCGGGCAACGAGCGGGCGATTAGCTCAGCGGGAGAGCACACCCTTCACACGGGTGGGGTCGCAGGTTCAATCCCTGCATCGCCCACCATCTGCTTTCCTGAATCAATTCCAAGTCAGAGCGGCTAGTTGTCAAAATCTGACGCTTGGTGCCGAAGCAGTAGGCCCGCTCTGGGTAAACCTGCCTTTCGCTCCGGCTGCTGAAGCGGCTTTATCGCGCCCACTGCAAGCATATCGCCCATTCGGCAAACTCGCGCGTCGAGGCCTTTTTCAGCGGCGCGAAGCAATCCCCGCCGCCTGGGAGCGGCTGGAGCGCCCGTCGCGGTCATCAAGCGGGTCGCTCGCTACGCTCCCGCTACGGACTCGATGTCACCCATTGTGAGGCCGCAGCCCGATCACGGTCCGCGCTAAACCCAACCCGAACCAAAGTGTCCACAGGGACATCACCAGTGATGCCACGACCCAGACGAAGCTGCCCAGGGTGACTCCGAGCCACATGCCCAGGGGCCAACCGAGGAAGGCTCCAATTCCGGCCACGACTGCGATGGACGATGCCCAGACCGGCGTGGCTCGGTGAGTGGTCTGCGCCTCGTTGCCAGCGATCACGGCAACGGCCAACGCCAAAAACATGAAGCCGTTGGCCTTTCCTTCGGAAAATGCCCACCAGGCCTCGAAAGTTGCCGTGTTCCCGGCGGCAGCAGCGGCGGAGACCACGGTGGCCTCGGCCACCGCGGTCGTCATGGTCCAGAGGGCGCCGACAGTCAGCACACCCCAGGCAGACAACGTCCACCACGCCTCGGTGAGGCGCGATCTGGCCGCCAGCACGATCAGACCTGTCAGGACGAACAGTGATAGCGCTACCGCGGAAACCCAATGGATGATCGCCCATCGGACAGGGTCGTCGGTGATGACTCCCATCTGGCGACCCATATCGGGATCGATCGGCCCATGGCCGACCAGCGCGCCTGCCAGCAGGATAGAGGCGATCGCAAGCCAAACTCCTGCTACGCGCGTTCCTTCTTCTGTGTTTGCCATAGAGACCTCGCGCAGTAATGGTCCCATGTCCCATCTAGCGCCAGATTTCAAAGGGTTGCAAGATGGCCAATGAACGGAACGGGTCAACTGACGCCGTAACATTGCCACGTCTGTACGACCGGAAAGGGTCGGAACAGATAATCCGCATTGGGCACCAAGCGTCAGATTTTTACCACTAGCAGCTGCAGGTCGCCCCCTCGCCCCCAAAATTCTTTTGGGCGAAATTCAAGGCGCTGCTGTAGCTCGTATAGCTTTGGAACTGGCAAACGTTGGAGCCGGCCCGCACCTTCATCTGCTCGATATCCCAGAACGAAACCTCGATGCGGTCGTCGGCGCAATAGACCGTATAGCGTTCAGGTTCCAGCGCCTCGGCTTTCTGCACAGGCATCGAAACGGACGGGATGGAAAGTATGGAAAGTATGGAAAGTACAAATATGATGGCATGACGCATTTGCATGTAGACCCCCGAGTGGCCGTCGGCACTGTTATGGCCGCGATGTTGAGGCGACGCATCATGATTTTAAGCAGTCGCCTTTTTTCGGCGGCCATAAATCAGGTACGGACGGTGCCTCCTTGTAGCGCAACGCTCCGCGATCCCGGAACAAACCTGCATCGAAACGAGTTTCTGTTCATCGAAATGTGAGGGAAAGCCATGTCCAGACTTGTTTTGGCGGCCGCCGTGCTGCTTGTCGGCGGATCGGCCTTTGCCGCGGACGACAATCCGGTGCCGGCGCAGAATGCCAAGAAGCTGTCGGAAATCATTGCCAAAGTCGAGCAGCGCGACGACTTCCGCTACATCAAGGAAATCGATTGGGACAGCGGCGCCTACACCGTCATTTATTACACGAACGACAAGGCCAAAGTCGAAATCACCTATGATCCGGTGACAGCCGCGCCGAAATGAAGCTGTCCGCCAACGGTCCAGATTCTAAAAAATGGCGCGCCTCGAAGGTCCCGGGCCTTCGGCACACCCTTGCGTAGACATGACTTTGATGGCTGACTGGGTGCTATCATTGCGCGCGGGGGTGGGCATGGCGACGGTAAAGCACGTATTGAAACGCTTTCTGATGATGCTCGCGGGTTATTTCATAGCGGTACTGGTTGGGCTGATCGCGGTGGCGGCGATCTATGGCGGGCTGAGCTCGCTGCCAAATGCGCCGAATTATTTCGACGTCATGGGTGTCACACCCGTTGCGGTGCTGCTGTTGCCGCCGCTCGGCATGTTCATCTATTTCCTGACGATCGTGCTGACCGCCCTGCAGACGCTGATCTTCGCACTGATTGCCGAGTTTTTCTCGCTGCGTAGTTTTTGGCTGCATATGATCTTCGGCGCCGCGGCTGCGGTTGGCGGCTTCGCCCTGATCTGGCCCAGTGTACCAGACGACACGAACCCGGAGCGCTGGGCCGATATCGGTATCATTGCCGCGGCAGGCGTTGTCGCCGGCCTGGTGTATTGGCTGATCGCCGGGCGCGACGCCGGCTTCCGGCGTCCGCTCTTTCAGCGCTAGAGCCGTATCTCTCAGCTTGCCGGCGAGCGCACCGCTTCCGTGCTGTCGAGCGCTTGCTGCAGCCTTGTGTCGCGGCCGTAGACGTCGTTGAAATATTCGACCTTGCCGGACAGGTCCGGCCATGCGGTGAAATAGGCGACATAGACCGGGATCTTGCGTGTCACGTCTTCGGTCGAATGTCCGTGCTTCAGTCTGTCCTCGATATAGTCGACCGAGGTGCCGAGCACAGCAGCCGCCATGCCGCGCGGATCCTGCAAGCGCACGCAGCCATGGCTGAGCGCGCGCATGTCGCGCTGGAAAAACGACTTCTGCGGCGTGTCATGCATGTAGATGGCGTGCTTGTTGGGGAACAATATCTTCAACTCGCCCAGCGCATTTGCCTCGCTCGGCAGCTGGCGCACGCCGTAGGGTATCTTCGCGCCATAGGCGCCCCAATTGACCGAGGAGGAGGGAATGCGCTTACCGCGCGCATTGACCACCTCATAGCCCGCGCGGTCGAGATAGCCCGGATCCCGGCGCAGCCGCGGCAGCATCTCATTGACCAGGATCGACTGCGGCACGCCCCAATAGGGGTGGAAGTCGACCTGCTCGATCTGGTCATAGAAGAAAGCAGTCTGGTTGGTGGGCCTGCCGACGACGGCGCGGGTCTTCAGCTTCTCCTCGCCATCGTCGATATAGCTCGCGGTGAAAGCCGGCTGGTTGATGAAGACACGCGGGCTGCCGAGGTCGGAAGGCAGCCAGCGCAACTCTTCGAGCGCGACCCGAACCTTCTGAACCTTGTCGGCCTTGGACGTTCCGGCCAACGATGCAACGGTACGTGGGCCGATGACGCCGTCGCCTTTCATGCCGGCCCGTTTCTGCACCGCCTTGATCACCGGCACCAGCTCCGGATCGTAGACCTCGCTGGTGGCGAGCCTCGCCAGGACCTCGCCATAGGCGCCGCCCATCTCGTCATCGAGATTGCGCGCGATCTTTGTCAAAAGCTTCGGCAGTTCAGGGCTGGTCTGCCCCGGCTTCAGCAGCAGATTGGGATCGATGGTGATTTCGTCTTCGGCGCTGGCCTGGAGCGCTTCCAGTTCGACGCGCAGCGCCTGATACTCGGCGTTCTGTGGATGCCGCGATTCGAGGTAGGTGCGAGCTTGCTGGGTATGGGCCAGCGTCTTCAGCACCCCTTCCATGTCGAGCGGCTTCGGCGGAAAATCGTAGTAGCCGGTCATGCGGTTGGGATCGACGCGGCCGCTTTGTGCGTCACGGGCGTAGCGCAGGACGCGTGCCGACAGCGCCATCTCGAAGCGGACCAGCTCTTTCAGGCGTTCATCGGCGTCGCCCGCCGATGTGCCTGCTGCCGGAATTTCGACGGTGTAGTCGGCGGGCGTCAGGCCGTAGCTCGCGGCTTCGCCCAGCACCCGCACCGCATCCTGCGCACGGCTGCTGGGACTGGTTCCCGTCACCCAGATGAAATCCGGATTGGCTGAGTAGTAGGCGATCAGCGCCTTGGCGATGTCCTTCTCGGCATAGAGGTCATAGCCGTCGAGCCCGGCAATGGCTTCGCGGAATGCAGCCCCGGTGGCCGCCGGCTCGAACGCAGCATCCTGCGGCGTTGCCGGTTCAGGCGCTGCCGACAGTGCCGAAAAATCGACGCGCACCAGCGGATCGCTCTTGTAGGTGTAATAGGACGGGCTGCTGATTTGCGCACCACCACCGCCACCACCGGAAGCGGCCGGCGCCTTGGGCCTCGGCTTGTATTTTGACGGTGGCGGGGGAAAGTTACCTTTCGGCGGTGCGTGTTTGACGCCGCCGCCGAAAAGCATGTCGAAGAACCCTTGTGCTTCAGCCTGCGGCGCGAAGGCCAGCATTGCCACGGCCACCGCAAACGGCAGCACGGTGGCTTTGTTTCCAAGGAGTTTCATGGATCACCCGCTCCGGTTGAACCCGGATCCCGTTCCGCACCGCTTTCACGGTCTCGCCCACCGCATGGCGGATGTAAGGCGTGACTATACTGATTCATACTGATTTCGTTAAGCTTCCATAAATTTCGGAACGTCTGTTGCAGAACGGTTTCACAACATCGTGACGGGTCAAGCCAATCCGCCTTCGCCCCCGACCAATGGTAGTGCCCGCGAGCCAAGCCTCAAGCGTTGGCGCCGCCGTCGATGGTCAATGCCGCGCCTGTCACGAAGCGCCCTTCGGGGCCGGCAAGCCAGGCGACCATGCCGGCGATCTCGTCGGCCGTGCCGAAGCGAGGCGTCGCCATCTTCTGGCGCTGATGCTCGGCGTGCGGGCCGCCTGCTGGATTCATGTCGGTATCCGTCGACCCCGGATGGACGACATTGGCGGTGATGCCGCGCGGACCGAGATCGCGTGCAAAGGCCTTGGTCAGGCCAACCAAGGCAGCCTTGCTGGCCGAATAGGCGCTCAGGCCGGCATCGGTGGCACGCTCGGCCAGGTTGCTGCCGATCGAGATGATCCGGCCACCCTCGCCCATATGCGCTGCTGCCGCCTTGGCGGCGACGAACGGGGCTCTGAGGTTGACCTCCATTGTCTCATCGAAGTCGGCAAGCGACAGGGCATGGATCGGCGCAGCGCGCCAGATGCCGGCACTGTTGACGAGGATGTCGAGCCGTCCGAAGGCTTTTACCGCCTCATCGACTGCCGCCTCGATCGCTGCAGCATCGCGATTGTCGGCCTTGATGGCGAAGGCCCGACCGCCGGCCGCCTCGATTGCCCCGACCACCGAACGCGCCCGTTCCTCGCCATTCACATAGGTGATCGCCACGCCCGCGCCGTCGGCCGCGAGCCTTCGTGCGATCGCCGCACCGATGCCGCGGCTGCCGCCGGTGACGAGGGCGGCCTTGCCGTGCAAGCTCCTGGATGACATTTGCTTCTCCATTTTGTAGTGATTGATACATAAATATCTGCCAGCCTTGCTGAACCGCGTCAACTGAATTATGTATCGATCAACACAGAAAGCGCACCATGCCGGAACGAGGCCGCCCCCGCACCTTCGATCGAACCGCCGCCTTGCGGCGGGCAATGGAGGTGTTTTGGGCCAAGGGTTATGCGGGCGCGTCGATAAGCGACCTGACGGCTGCAATGGGCATCAACTCACCCAGCCTCTACGCAGCCTTCGGCAGCAAGGAAGCGCTGTTTCTCGAGGCGACCGAGCTTTACACGCAGGTGGAAGGCACCGAGATCTGGTCTGCGCTGGAAAAGGCGCCGACCGCACGCCAGGCGGTCGAGCGGTTCCTGCGCCAGACGGCCAGGGCCTATTCGCAGACCGGCCGTCCGCAAGGCTGCCTTATCGCGCTCGGCGCATTGCACCAGGACTCGAGCCGCGGCGCCATCTGCGATGATCTGCGCCGTCGCCGTGCCGAAAACCGCGAAGCCTTGCTGAGACGCCTCGAGCGTGGCGTGGCCGAGGGGGAGTTGCCGGCCGATTTCGACTGCGGTACGGCCGCGACCTTCTATGCGACCGTACAGCACGGCATGTCGATCCAGGCGCGCGACGGCGCGTCGCGCTCGGCTCTTCTGGAGACGGTGGCCGGAGCAATGGCGGCTTGGATAGCGATGGCCAGCACCGGGGGGGCGTGACGGTCGAACCCGGCAGACAAGAACAGACATTCAGGTCACTGCAGAGACGGCTCCAGCCTGCCGGCAACGAAACCAACGGCACGCTCCACCACACCCTTGTCCGCGAGAATGCGGCGGTGGCCGAGCCCGTCGGCCCAGTACAGCCGCACATGGTCGCCGGCACGCGCGTAGAGCCTTGCATGATCGGCGGACACTTCGCGGTCGTCCGGCGCGTGGATCACCAGCGTCGGCAGCGGCGTGCTTGCCAGTTGGCGGTCACCGGTGAATTCGTGCAGCGGCCGGCCGGCGATGCGCTCGACCCGGTCGGCCATGGCGACCTGCGAGCGCGAGCCGACATTCAGCATGCGGCTGAAATCGGCAAAGATCGCAGGAAGCGAGCTCGGCGCAGCGATTAGCACCAGCCGCCCGGCCGTCAACGGCGGGATATTTCTGATTGAACCGGCGACGGCATTGGCGGCGACGGCACCACCAAAGGAATGGCCGGCGATGGCGGCAAATGGGCCGAACCATTCGCCGGCAACCCGTGCTGCATCGACCGCACTGACAAGGGTCAGCCGGCGGCCCTGCGACTGGCCGTGGCCCGGCAAATCGAGCGAGACCACCTTGTAGCCGGCATCGCGATAGGCTTCGATCAATGTGCGCATGTATTCGGTACGCGAACGCCAGCCATGGATGACGAGCACGGTGCCTGCAGCCGCCCTGCCCGGCTCGGGCCGGAATTCATGCACCATGACGCAGCCGGTTCTGGTCTTTAGCCGGTGATGGCGCGCTTCGGTCATGAAATCGGCGGCGCGATCGATTGCGCGGCGCTCACGATGGCTCAAGCTCTTTTCGTGCGGCGTGCGGCAGAACAGCTCGAATGCAGCGCGCCCGGTGAGTCGCGGCGCCACATGCTCGGCCACGCCGAACGTGCCGCGGATGACCTTCACTCCAAATGATGCCATAGTGGCGATCCATCCATTGGTTCAAGCATGAACATAATAGTTCAAACATGAACATTAAGCAAGACCTGCCCTGGGACAACCCGCGTTTTCGCAACTGGGTTGCGGTGGCGCGCGCCTGCCACGTGGTGGAACGCACCTTGGCGGTGAAGCTGGCGCCGCTCGACCTGAAGCCGGCGCAGCTGGACGTGCTGATGAACCTCTACCGCCATCCCGGCATGTCGCAGCACGACCTCGCTCGCCGCCTGCTGGTCGGCCGCTCCAACATCACCATGCTTTTGCCGCAGTTGGAGACCCGCGGCCTACTGCGCCGCGAGGGCGACGAGAAGGACAAGCGCGTGCTGCGGCTGACGTTGACTGAGGCAGGCGAGGCACTGCTTATGCAGGCGCTGAAGGTCCACATGACGCTGATCGAAAAGGCGATGAGCCAGTCGACGCCGGAACAATGCGACATGATCGGCGAACAGATGCGCAAGGTTGCCGAGGTGTTGAAGACCGCCTGACGGCCCAGTGCCTCACCACCAAATTCCCTCACCACCAAATTTCTTCACCACATGGATTTTTTCGCGCGCTCCGGCCATTCCCTGTCGTAGACCTCGCCGTCGATGTTCTTGCGGCTGGTGATCTCCAGGATCTGTCCGGGGGTCGGCAGCGATCTTGGGTCGACATGCCTTGCCGGATTCCACAGATCGGACCGGTGGATGGCGCGGGCGCACTGGAAATAGACCGCATCGACCTCGACGACCGTCACCGAGCGCGCCGGCTTGCCCTCGACTGCGAACGAGGCGCAGAGCGCGGGATCGGTGGTGATGTGGGCGCGTCCATTGACGCGCAGCGTCGTGCCGGAACCCGGCACCAGGAACAGAAGCGCGACGCGCGGATCGCGAAGGATGTTCCTTAGCGAATCGGCACGGTTGTTACCGCGCCGGTCCGGCATCATCAGCGTTTTCGGATCGTGGATGCGGACGAAGCCGGCGAGATCGCCGCGCGGCGAGCAGTCCAGCCCTTCAGGCCCGCAGGTTGCGAGCGCAGCAAACGGCGAAGCTTCGATGAAAGCAGCGTATTCAGGAATCAGCTGGTCGAGTTCCTTGACCACCGACGCCTCGCCGGGCAGGCCATAGAGCGCTTCGAGCTGTTCGACGCTGGTGATCATGGACATGTTTTCGTCTCCAACCTTTGCCGGCGCTACTCCAGACGCATGACATTTTCACGACACGATGCCCGTTTGTCCGTCATCAGGAAACGGGTGTCGAGGGACCGCGAACAAGCGCAAACCGCTTTCGTGCTGACAGAAACGGAGGTCAAAAATGGAGAAACCGCTCGGCCGGCGACGCACCGCCATGGAACTTATTGAAAACATGTTCAATGTTGAAATGCGTTTCCTGCAATCAGGCTCGGAGAGCCTCGATATGCTTGCCAGCGCATTTCATGTCGAGATTGTCGTGCATGAGCCTCGCTCCCTGCCCTATGCCGGTGACTGGAACGGCCTCGACGGCGTTGGCGCCCTTTTCCGCAAGATGCGGGAAATCTGGAGCGACGTGGCGGTGGAGGACCTCCAGGTCGCCCAAAACGATGACATGGTGTTCATGAGCTGCACGCTTTCGCTGACATCGCGGGCCAATGGTGCAACCATCAAGCAGCCGTTTGCCGAAGTCTTGCGCTTCAAGGATGACCGGCTGATCGAAGGCACGCCGTTTTATCACGACACCAGCGAGATACTGGCGATGCTGCGTTGACCGGAGCGTCCCGCGAAATCAGTCAGCGGTCGCGGCTCAGCCCCTTCTCTTCCAGCTCGGCGAGATAGGCGGCCCAGCGTGCATCCTTCTCATGACCCAGCGTATGCAGGTAATTCCAGGTGAAGATGCCGGTGTCGTGGAAATCGTCGAAGGTGATGCGCACGGCATAGTTGCCGACCGGCTCGATCTTAAGGATCGCTACATTGCGCTTGCCGGGAACGGTGACGCGCTGTTCGGGCGAATGGCCCTGCACCTCGGCCGACGGCGAGGCAACACGCAGCAGCTCGGCTGGCAATTCGAACGGCTGATGGCCCGGAAAGGTGACGGAAAGCAGCTTGCGGTCCTTCGAGACCCTGAGTTCCTTTGGCGCTGTCATGCTGGTGGATCCTGCGGAAGACAGCCTTCCCTACGCCGCTTCGCGTTGAGGGAAAAGGCCGTTTCAGAACTTCCGACATGATCTGTCGGCGTCGGGATGTTACCGCAGATCGCGAGCTTCTATCTTGAATGGCAAGTTGGCTCGCATCACATAGCCATATATAACGAAGCCGTTCACGGCCACGGGAAGCGCATAAGCATGGATATGATCGATCCTTTCGGTCGCACGATCACCTACCTGCGCGTGTCGGTCACCGACCGCTGCGATTTCCGCTGCACCTATTGCATGGCCGAGGACATGACGTTCCTGCCCAAGAAGGACCTGCTGTCGCTGGAAGAGCTCGACCGGCTTTGCACGGTCTTCATCGAAAAGGGCGTGCGCAAGCTCCGCCTCACCGGCGGTGAGCCGCTGGTGCGCAAGAACATCATGCATCTGGTGCGCCAGCTTTCGCGGCATCTCGAGAGCGGTGCGCTGGAAGAGCTGACGCTGACCACCAACGGATCGCAGCTTTCACGCTTTGCCGCCGAGCTCGCCGACTGCGGCGTCAAACGCATCAACGTCTCGCTCGACACCCTCGATGCCGACAAATTCCGCCAGATCACCCGCTGGGGCAATCTGGATAAGGTCATGGACGGCATCGACGCGGCGCAGGCGGCGGGGCTGAAGGTAAAACTCAATGCGGTGGCCTTGAAGGACTTCAATGATGCCGAATTGCCGGAAATGCTGCGCTGGGCGCATGGCCGCGGCATGGATCTGACGGTCATCGAAACAATGCCGATGGGCGAGATCGACGCCGACCGCACCGACCAGTATTTGCCGCTGTCGCTGCTGCGCGCAGCACTCGAGCGCCAGTTCACGCTGAGCGATATTCCCTATAAGACCGGTGGCCCGGCCCGCTATGTCCACGTCGCCGAGACCGGCGGGCGGCTCGGCTTCATCACGCCGATGACGCATAATTTCTGCGAAAGCTGCAACCGGGTCCGGCTGACCTGCACCGGCACGCTTTACATGTGCCTCGGCCAGGAAGATGCAGCCGACCTGCGCGCACCACTGCGTGCGTCCGAAGGCAACGAGCTGGTCGCCGACGCCATCGACGAAGCAATCGGCCGCAAGCCGAAAGGCCACGACTTCATCATTGATCGCCGCACCAACCGCCCATCGGTGTCGCGGCATATGAGCGTCACCGGCGGCTGATTTTTCACCGATTTCGTGCAAGAATAATCGCCTTGGCATCGGCTTCGAGGCAAGGCTCATGCAGCGGCTTTTTGCAATCCCGACGTTTTTCGGAGTGATGGCGGGGACCATGGCAGTTGCCGCGCCACTCACCTATACGAACGAGCGCTTCGGTACCGTCTGCACCTTTCCGGATGAGATCTTCACTCTTCGCCAGCCTGAGCCGGACAATGGCGATGGACAACAATGGCTCACCGCTGATGGCGCCAGCCTGATCTGTTCAGGCATCCTCAATATCGATGATGAAACTCCGACAGCCTTCGTCTCCGCCCAGAGGGGCAGCAAGGAACCTGGCTACAAGATTACCTACAGCAAGACCGGCAAGGACTGGGCGGTGCTGTCGGGCATCAAAGGCGAGAACATCTTCTACGAACGCCGCCTGTTCGGAAAAGACGGTGTCATCCGTACGGTCTGGATCGACTATCCGCCAGCCTTGAAATCGAAATACGACCCGCTTATCGGAGCGATCGCCGGCAGCCTCAGGGGACCGTGAGCATCCGGCGACCTCGGAACATATTCGCAACCCCGTTGTTTTTGCTAACGAGTCACGGTTGACGCGTGTAGTCGTATCGTACGGCAAGCCATTTCTTGCCGCTGCCATTGGCCTGGAGGAAATGCTGCTCGGCCACTTCGTGATTGTCGCCGTCCCTGGAAATGACGAAATCGGAGGCAGTGAATCGCCCTTCGACCTCGGGCCCGAAGCCGACGAAACCAAGCGGCTCGAAAAGCAGCGAAATCTTGCCGTCCTCCTCGCCACCAAAACTCCAGGCGGGCATGATCCCTGCCGGGAAACGGGTATCCATCGAGACATACTTCCAGCGGCCCTCCACCCGGTCATAGCTCAAATAGGCTATCCGCTGGAAGTCTGGGATTTTCGACCCGGGCGCCGGTCGCATCACCTCCTGCATGAAGGGGCCGATCATCGTACGCTCGGCCACCAGCCCGGTCATCACAATCGGCTGGGCGCCGGGCGTTGGCCAGATCGTGTTGACGACGGACCATTTCCCGACGCGGCGAGCGAGTTCATCCGCTTCGTGACCCGGCGTGGACATCCGTTCGACTGCCGACGCCGAAGCGCCGTTCTCGGCGAAGGCAGGCGCCATCGCCATGAGGATAACCGCCAGTGCAGAAGAGAACCGGGAAGCCGACGAAACGTGCCGCCTGCTGCCTGTGCCAAGCATGTCCGCATTGCCTCGTGCATTCATCATGGACCACCTCCCCAGACAAGATCAGAAGCCTACAATGACCAATTTGGTGAATCTTGCCGAGCAAATTTGATCTCGTCGAAAAATTTTCCTCGAGCCGCAGTGTGATCGATTTGCCCTCCGAACCCATCCTTTGGAACGGCACATTTCGGGATCACACCCAGAAAAGGTCTTGTCCGCAAACGGTTACCGGATTTACCGCAAGCCCGTTCGGGCCTAGCCTCTGCTCTGGAGTGGTTCTTCGCCCAGTGGGGGAATACGATATGCACAAACTCATTCTTTCTGTTGCATTGCTCAGCTTCGCGGCCCTGCCCGCGGCGGCCCAGTCGATCGGCGGCACCTATGCCGTGGCCGGCACCAACTTCGATGGATCGTCCTATGGTGGCGACGCGACGATTACGCTGACCAGCGAGACTACCTGCACGATCCATTGGGAGACAGGCGGCTCGTCCTCGGACGGCATCTGCATGCGCAACGACGATGCCTTCTCCGCCGGCTATGTCATGGGCAAGGCGGTTGGCCTTGTCGTCTACAAGGTGCAGGAAGACGGCTCGCTGCATGGCCTGTGGACGATTGCCGGCAAGGAAGGCAACGGCACCGAGGTGCTGACGCGCAAATAAGCCTGCCGCTCTTGCGAGGTAGATGTCACGGGCCACAGAAAGGCTGTGGCCCAGCCCTTTGACGTTGCTGTTTTGCGGGTGCCTGCTAGACGCTTGCTGCAGGACTCACCCGGTAATCGCCTTGCCTCTTTCGCCAAATCTGCGCGGCGCGTTGTTCATGATGGTGGCCATGATTGGTTTCACCCTCAACGATGCAATCACCAAATTCTCGTCGGAATCGATGAACATGGCGCAGGTCATGCTGATCCGCGGCGCCTTCGCTTCGCTTTTCGTTGCCCTGCTTGCGTGGCAACGCGGCGCGCTTGCCCGGCCTGGCTCGATGCTGCAGCCGACAGTTGCGCTGCGCGTCGCCAGCGAGGCCGGCGCCACGGTGTCGTTCCTGGTTGCTCTGGCACATCTTCCGATCGCCAATGTGTCCGCCGTGCTGCAGGCGCTGCCGCTGGCTGTGACGATGGGCGCCGCGCTTGTGTTCAACGAGGGCGTCGGCTGGCGGCGCTGGCTGGCCATTGCCGTCGGTTTTGCCGGCGTGCTGATCATTGTGCGGCCGGGCTTCGAAGGGTTCAGCATGTTTTCTCTGCTGGCACTGGCTAGCGTGGCATGCTGCGCGGTGCGCGACCTCGCCACCAAGCGGATTCCGCAGGCAATTCCGACATTGCTGGTGTCGACCGCCACCGCTCTTGCCATGACCGTTCTGGGCGCAGCATTGCTTTCGCCGATGGGCGGTTGGACGCCGATGACGGGAAAAAGCACGGCATTCCTGGCGCTGGCGGCGGTGCTCGTGCTCATTGGCTACCAGTTCATCATCATGGCGATGCGGGTGGGCGATATCTCCTTCATCGCGCCGTTCCGCTACACCGCCCTGCTCTGGTCGATCCTGCTTGGCTTCACGATCTTCGGCGATGTCCCCGATCTGCCGATGATCGTCGGTGCCACGATCATCATCGCCTCAGGCCTCTATGCGCTCTACCGCGAACGGATCGTCGGCCGGCGAAAGACAGCTGCCGAAAGCGCTGGACCGGACATGGCGCCGGACGGCATATAGGCGCGACCGTTGACGACCGTCTGATTTGAAAACTTGATTTTGGTCATAGGGTCTAGCAGCAAACGATGGGCCGAGATATCGCAGGGATCATTCTGGCCGGCGGCCGGTCGAGTCGGATGGGCGGCGGCGACAAGACGCTGCTTGCGCTTGGCGATGGGACCCTGCTCGACCGTGTCGTTTCGCGCCTTGGCCCGCAGGTCGGCCCGCTGGCGCTCAACGCCAATGGCGATCCGGCACGGTTTGCCGCGACGGGGCTTCCCGTGCTTGCCGACACCGTCAAGGGTTATGCCGGGCCGCTTGCCGGGATCCTGACCGGCCTCGAATGGGCTTCCGACACCACTTGCCAGGCGCTGGTCACGGCTGCAGGCGATACGCCTTTCCTGCCCAAGGATATGGTCGAGCGGCTGCTCGCGGCAGCCTATGCACGCCCGGGCTCGATCGCCGTTGCCTGTTCCGGCGGCAAACGGCATCCGACGTTTGCGCTCTGGCCGCTGGGGCTCGACCAGGCCTTGCGCCAATTTCTCGTCGAGGAAGACAACCGGCGCGTTTCGGCGTTCATCGACCGGCACGGTTTTGTCGAGGTGGATTTTCCCATCCTGAAATCCAGAGGCGCCGAGATCGATCCCTTCTTCAACATCAACACTCCCGACGACCTTGCCCGGGCCGCGCATCTGTTGCAGAGCATCGAGCCATGAACAGACGTATCTTCGGCATCACTGGCTGGAAGAACTCCGGCAAGACGACATTGACCGAAAAGCTGGTAGCCGAACTCGTCCGGCGCAGCTGGAAAGTGTCGACTGTAAAACACGCCCATCATGATTTCGACATCGACAAACCTGGAGCGGATAGCTTTCGCCACCGCCAGGCGGGAGCGATGGAGGTGGCGATCGTGTCGGGCAGGCGCTGGGCGCTGATGCACGAATTGCGTGGCGAGGACGAGCCGACGCTGGAGGCGATCCTGTCACGGCTGGCACCCTCCGACATCGTGCTGGTCGAGGGCTACAAGCGCGAGGCGCACAAGAAAATCGAGACGCGACGGCTCGAGGCCAAGGACCGGACACCGCTCTCGGCAGGCGATCCACACATTATCGCCGTCGCCTCCGACTTTCCCATTGTCGGCGAAGACTTGCCGGTCTTCGATCTCGACGACACGAATTCGATAGCCGACTTCATCGAACGCGCCACCGGCCTGACGCGCTGAGATTGCGGCCGCGGGGAGCTTCCCGCCACTTTCTCTCCATTTAGGCGTTTGACCCAGCGTCACCGTTTTCTGAACATGACCTTCCCTCAAGCGGCGGTTTTGCAGTTGCTTTTTCTTGGGAAAGAATGGGAGTATCGCGCCAGCGGGCGGTCAAAAGCACCGCCCACAGAGCCGTTCGGGGAACGACGGCCGGGACCAACAGAGAGGACCATTATGCGTATTGCACTGCGTATCGCGCTCGCCGCATCGGCTGCGCTGCTGACGCTTGGCGTTGCCCAGGCCCAGGAAAAAACCTTGAGGATCGGCACCGAAGGAGCGTATCCGCCATTCAACAACCTCACCGCCGACGGCCAGCTCGTGGGCTTCGATATCGATATCGCCAAGGCACTGTGCGACGAGATGAAGGTGAAGTGCACTTTTGTCGCGCAGGACTGGGACGGCATCATTCCAGCCCTTCAGGCAGGCAAGTTCGACGCCATTGTCGCGTCTATGTCGATCACCCCGGAACGCGCCGAGAAGGTCGACTTCACCCACAAATATTACAATACGCCGCCGGCAATCGCCGCGCCTAAGGACACTGATATCAAGGGTGTCACCAAGGAAGATTTGGCCGGCAAGACGATCGGCGTGCAGGCATCCACCACCCATTTCAACTATTCGACCAAGACTTACACCGACAGCACCGTCAAGCCGTATCCGACCGCGCAGGAATACCAGCTCGATCTGGCCAATGGCCGGCTCGATGCCGCCAATGACGACATCGTCGTGCTGCAGCAATGGCTGGATTCGCCGGACGGCGCCTGCTGCAAGCTGGTCGGCACAATCAAGCCCGTCATCGAAATCCACGGTCCGGGCGCCGGCATTGCCGTGCGCAAAGGCGAGACCGACCTGGTCAACCAGTTCAATGCGGCGATCGACGCGATCCGCGCAAACGGAAAGTACAAGGAAATCAACGACAAATACTTCAAATATGACGTTTACGGCGGCGAGTCCTGATCGACCGACATAGGACAACGTGAACGGCGGGAGATTCCCGCCGTTCTTATAAGGATGCCGCGCACGAGGGGTGATGCGGTACGGGTCTCAACGAGCCTTAAGGAGAACAGGCAGGCGGATGCAGAGCGCACTGACGCTTCTCAGTTGGGGACCCGAAGGCTGGCTCGACGACATCGCCGCGGGTGTGTTTGTCACAGTATGTCTTGCGCTGGCCACGCTGCCCTTCGGGCTGACGCTCGGCTTTTTCGTGGCGCTGGCCAAACAGTCGGAAGAGCCGTCGCTGAGACTGGCCGGGAACATCTACACCACGATCTTTCGCGGAATACCCGAGCTGCTCACGCTGTTTCTGATCTTCTTCGGCATCCCATTAATCCTGCAATACATTGTCCGGCTGGTGAGCCCCGGGACATCGGCCGACGTCAACAGCTTCGTCGCCGGGATGATCGCGCTGTGCTTCATCTTCTCCTCTTATTCCAGCGAGGTGTTTTTATCCGCCTTCCGCGCGATTCCAAAAGGGCAATATGAGGGAGGCTATTCGGTTGGCCTGTCCAGCGGCCAGACGATGCGGCTGATCGTACTGCCGCAGTTAATCCGCATCGCGTTGCCCGGACTTGCCAATCTTTGGCTGATCCTGCTCAAGGACACCGCGCTCGTCTCGGCCGTCGGCCTCAACGAGATCCTCCGGCAGAGCGGGGTTGCCGCTCGCGTCACCAAGCACGCCTTCCTGTTTTACGGTTTTGCCGGCCTGATCTATCTCCTGCTAGCGATCGTCTCCTCCTTCGGCATCAATGCGATCGAACGAGCGGTTGGCGGCAGCGAGGTCAAGAGATGAGCCTGGCCACCGACACGCTGAAGGTTGACCGGCCGCCGCCGCCCGCACGCGGCTGGTCGCGCCAACGCATCCTCGGCCATGTCCTGGTCGGCCTGTGGATCGCTCTCGGCATTGGCGTGGTCGTCTACCTGGTCACTGCGTGGAACCCGGAGTTCTTCCAGAAATATGCACCCGGCTACATATCCGGCCTTGGCATCACCCTGCTGCTGGTTGCCATCTCAATTGTGCTTGGTGCGATCCTGTCGGTGCCGATCGCCTATGCACGTATGTCGAACAATCCGATCCTTTCGGGGTTCGCCTATGCCTATGTCTATTTCTTTCGCGGCACGCCGCTGTTGGCGCAGACCTTCCTGGTCTACTACGGGGTCGGCTCCTTCCGACCGGAGCTCGAGATGGTCGGCCTGTGGGGCTTCTTCCGCGAAGCGTTCAACTGCGCGATCTTCGCCTTTTCGCTGAATACGGCCGCCTACCAGGCCGAGATTTTGCGTGGCGCGATCGAGAGCGTGCCAAGGGGCCAATGGGAAGGTGCCGCCTCGCTCGGCCTGCACAAACTGCAGACGATGTGGAAAATCATCCTGCCGCAGGCGCTGATTGTGGCGCTGCGCCCTTATGGCAACGAGATCATCCTGATGATCAAGGGCTCGGCAATCGTCGCCATCATCACGGTCTACGATTTGATGGGCATCACCCGGCTCACTTATGCGCGCACCTTCGACTTTCAGTCGTATATCTGGGCGGCGATCATCTATCTGGTCATCGTCGAAACATTGCGCCACGGCGTCGAGTGGATCGAACGGCGTATCACCATCCATCTGCACCGCTGACTCCCATCCCCTTGCCTGATCCGATAAGAAGGCCGCAAAGCAGGTTTCTAAGGGATTCGAAAACATGGCTTCGGTGGCATTTCTCGGTCTTGGCGTCATGGGTTATCCGATGGCCGGGCATCTCAAGAACAAGGGCGGTCACGACGTCACTGTCTACAACCGCACCAGGGCCAAGGCCGAGCAGTGGGTTGCCCAGCATGGCGGCAGCTTCGCCGTGACGCCGGCAGAGGCGGCCGAGGGCAAGGACTTCGTTTTTTCCTGCGTCGGCAATGACGACGATCTGCGCTCGGTGACGACCGGCGCCGGAGGCGCCTTCAATTCAGTGAAGAAGGGCGCCATCTTCGTCGACAACACCACGGCATCGGCCGAGGTCGCGCGCGAACTGGCGCAGCAGGCGCAAGCGCTCGGGTTTTCGTCCCTCGACGCTCCGGTCTCCGGCGGTCAGGCAGGCGCTGAGAACGGCGTGCTGACCGTGATGGTCGGCGGCGAGCCAGACGCCTTCGACAGGGCCAAGCCGGTCATAGATGCTTATGCCCGCATGGTCGGGTTGATGGGACCGGCAGGGGCTGGCCAGCTCACCAAGATGATCAACCAGATCTGCATCGCCGGCCTCGTTCAGGGACTGGCCGAAGGTATCCATTTCGGCAAGCAGGCCGGGCTCGACATCGAAAAGGTGATCGAGGTGATTTCCAAGGGCGCGGCCGGTTCCTGGCAGATGGAGAACCGCCACAAGACGATGAATGCCGGCAAATATGATTTCGGCTTCGCCGTCGACTGGATGCGCAAGGATCTTGGCATCTGCCTCGCCGAGGCCGACCGCAACGGCGCCAAACTGCCGGTGACGGCACTTGTCGACCAGTTTTACAAGGACGTGCAGGCGATGGGCGGCAAGCGCTGGGACACGTCCTCGCTGCTGGCGCGGCTGGAGAAATAGGATTTCACCGTGGCCGAGCTTTCGCCTCAATCCAGCGCCGACGAAATCGTCGCTCATCTGCGCTCGATCGCCTCGGAGGAAAATCGCCTTGGCATGCTGCGCTACGGCATCAAGATCGAACGTGCGCTCGGTATCTCGCATGGCGTGCAGCGGCAGATTGCCAAGAAGATCAAGCGCAACCATGAGCGTGCCTTCGAGCTTTGGCAGACAGGCATCATGGAGGCGCAGTTGATCGCTTCCGTGACAGCCGATCCGGAGCGGTTCTCCGCCGCGGATGCAAGACGATGGGCGGCGACTTTCGACTCGTGGGATATCGTCGACGGGGTCTCCGATCTCTTTGTCGATACGGATTGCTGGAGGGAATTGATCGCCGAATTCGCGGTCGACGAACGGGAATTCGTTCGGCGCACGGCGTTTGCGATGATGGCTTGGTCGGTGGTCCACCGGAAGAAGGAACCCGAGGCGACCTTCCTCGAATTCCTGTCGATCATCGAAGCGCATGCGACCGACGGCCGCAATTTTGTCAAGAAGGCGGTGAACTGGGCGCTTCGTTCGATCGGCAAACGATCGATGAATTTGCACGGCCCTGCCCTTGCCCTGGCGCAAAAACTAGCGGCCTCGACAGACAGGACTGCGCGCTGGATCGGCAAGGACGCCGTGAAGGAACTTTCCGATGCCAAGACGCTCGAACGGCTCGCCGCCAGAAAAGCTTGACCTGAGCAAAGTGCGCTTCACGGAGGTGATGCAATCGACGCGCGCTGATTTCGAAAACCTGTTCGAGCAACCCGGCGGGCCGAAATATTGCTGGTGCATGGCCTGGCGCAACCTCGACCGCCGCGAGCATGTCGAGAACGACGAGAAGAAACGCGCGATGATGGCGCTGATCGACGCTGGCACGCCGGTCGGCATTGTCGCCCAGATCAATGGCCGGACCGTCGGCTGGTGCTCGGTCGCGCCGCGCGAGACCTACCGCAGGCTGTCGCGGCAGCAGGACGATAGCGAGATGGGCATCTGGTCGATCGTCTGCTTCTATGTACCGAGAGCGCTGCGCGGTGGCGGGCTGGCAAGCGCATTGCTCGACGCGGCCATCGATCACGCCTTTGCCAAAGGCGCCAGGATGATCGAAGCCTATCCGGTCGACGATGCTTCGCCGAGCTACAGCTTCATGGGGTTTCGCGGCATGTTCGTCGCCCGTGGCTTTCGCGAGATTGGCATAGCCGGCTCGCGCCGGCATGTGATGCGGCTTGAGCGTTGACCAGTGGACAGCGGCAGCTTTACTTGATGTCCGCAGATCAAGGCTCAACAGCGGAGCAGCGATGAGCAACCGTTTTAAATCAGGCGCGGTCTTGGCGACTGCCTTGTTGGCGTCCGCCATCGCGGCAAGCGCTTCCGCTGGGACCACGCACATTTTCTGGAAGGATCTGCGCCCAGCGACCCAGGCAGCCGCCGAAAGCGTCGGACTGCCAATGATCGCGGCCAAAATGCCGGATCATGGCGAAACGCTCTCTCACGATTTGCAGGACCAGACCGTGCAGCTCGCGGGCTACGCACTGCCGGTCGATCGCGACGGTGATCTCGTCTATCAATTCCTGCTGGTGCCCTGGACAGGGGCCTGCAGCCATATGCCGACGCCGCCGCCCAACCAGATCGTCCTCGTTACGCCTGCGCAACCCTACCGGATGTCCGAGGCCTACCAGCCGGTTTCGATAACTGGCGCACTAGAGCCAGGCATGGAGAAGAGCCAGCTTTTCATCCTTGACGGCGTCAGTGTCATCCAGTCGGGCTACACTGTGCGCAAGGCCGAGGTGGTCAACGTCGACACCGTGCCGGACACGATCACGCTGCCGGTCAACTCGCCCTGGACTTTCCTCAACAAAAAGAAGAACTAAGCAGAAGAATCTCAAGCGGCGTTGGCGCCGGACTCCTTGTCGAGCACCATGTAATCCAGCGGCATCTCGGTGGTGTATTTGATCTGCTCCATGGCGAAGGAAGACGACACGTCGCGGATCTCGATCTTGGCGATCAGCCGCTTGTAGAAGGCGTCGTAGGCGGCGATGTCGGGCACCACGACGCGCAAGAGATAGTCGACATCGCCGCTCATGCGGTAGAATTCGACCACTTCGGGAAATTCCTGGATGACCTCCGAAAAGCGCCGCAGCCATTCATGGCTGTGCGAATTGGTGCGGATCGACACAAACACCGTGACCCGCACATTGACCTTTTCATGGTCGAGGATGGCGACGCGCCGCTTGATGACGCCCTCTTCCTCGAGCTTCTGGATGCGCCGCCAGCACGGCGTCGTCGACAGGCCGACTTTCTTGGCGACGTCGGCGACCGCAAGCGTCGCATCCTCCTGCAGGAGGCGGAGGATTTTTCTATCGAGGCGGTCCATTGGGTGCTCCCCCTGATGCAAGTCGTCCAAAGTGCGCAGCGGCTTTGGCACAACGATATGCATAAAAACAAGAATTTAAAGCGCGTCCCCTCATGCGCTGCGCGCTTCGAGGAATGGATTACCATATTCCCTCTTGTCATGGCCTTTTACAAGAAAGAAATTCTGTCGGATAGCGCGAAAGCGAGTGATTTCTTGCTGAATGCCTAGCCGATGCGATAGCGGATTTCCGATCTTAGAAATGGCAGCAAATCCATTTCAAACCATGGATTGCGCTTCAGCCAGCCGGTGTTGCGCCAGGACGGGTGCGGCAGCGGCAGGACTTTCGGGTCAGTCGGTGCCGCCCAGATGGCGCGCCAGTCCAAGACTGTTTCTGTCAGCGAGGGACGGCGCGCCGCGCCCATATGCCAGCTTTGCGCGTAGATGCCGATCGTCAGCACCAGATCGACTTGCGGCATCAGCGCCATCAGCGATACGCGCCAGGCCGGCGCACATTCGCGGCGCGGCGGCAGGTCGGCGCCCTTGGCGTCCTGACCCGGAAAGCAAAAGCCCATCGGCACAATGGCAAACTTGTCCGTGTCATAGAATTCCTCGCTGCCGACGCCGAGCCAGCTTCGCAGCCGGTCGCCGGAGGCGTCGGTGAACGGCATGCCTGACACGTGGACCTTGGTACCCGGCGCCTGGCTGGCGATCAGGATGCGGGCGCTCGAAGATGGCCTGAGCACCGGACGCGGCTGGTGCGGCAATGGCCTGCCGGCCGGCTTATCGACGCAGATGCGGCAGGCGCGTACCCTCGCTGCCAAGGCTTCCAACTCTTCGCTCATTCGGAACTCATTGTCAGGCGGCGGCACTCGGCCGGCTTGAGATTGCCCGATACCAGCGCAGCACGTTGGTGCACTCTTCGGGTACCTTGATGCGAGCCGGCTTCATGAAGTCGATGGCGACCAGCCCGGTGATGTCGGCGATCGAATAGGTATCGCCGGCGACGAATTCCCTGCCGGCGAGCTCAGTGTCCAGAAATCTCAGGAATTCGATCGCCTTCGGCTTGTTGGCCTCGCCCCATTCGGGGATTTGCGGGATCTCCCATTCCCTCATTGCGGGATGGATATGCCGGAACGCCGCGGAGACGCAGCCGAACAGATTGAACTCCACGCGCCTTTGCCACATCTCGACGATTGCCTTGCCCAGCGCACCACGCCCGAACAAAGCCGGCTCGGGGTGCAGTTCCTCGAAGTAACGGCAGATTGCGACGGACTCGGTGATGATGGTGCCATCGTCGAGTTCGAGCACCGGCAGACGCTTCAGCGGATTGCGCGAGCTGACCGGCTGCTCTTTGTGCTCCAGCGCACCCATGTCGACCGGCACCAGCGGAACTTCAACTCCCTTTTCAGCCAGGAAAATCCGAACCCGACGTGGATTGGGCGCGCGCCCGCCGTCGAACAGCTTCATCTCTATCCTCCTCGTCCGTACGACGAATTATAGGCGCAGCTCACCAGAAGCGAAAAATCTCCCGCAGGGCGTCGCCGATCGACGCCAAGGTCCCGTGTTTTCTTTCGACCAGCTCGTGCCCGTGGCTCTCGCGCCAGTTCTTCGGCTCGTCGAAAGTTCCGGCCCAGATGCCGGCCTTGCCTGCGCGCGCAGCGGCTTCCTCGGTCTCGAAGTCGCCAAAGGCGACCGCCCAGCCGGCCTCGACCTGAGCGCGGTTGAGATCCTTGCCGCCAGCCTTGCAATCGCCGAGCAGCCTGCCGTAGCGGTCGCGCTGCCAGCCACTGCAGGAAACGGCTTTGCCGGCAATCAACCGCACCAGGGACTGCCGCGCGAGCTTGCCGCAGGGATAGTCGGCACCGTCCTTGCGGCAGATCTGCGAATATTCCGGCGCATCGATGCCACGCATGCGGACACGCTCGCTGCCGAGGGTGATGCTATCGCCGTCATTGACAATCGCCGCGCCCTCCGTCTTGCGCGTCTCCACCCGGTCGAGGCGCGCCGCCAGGAGGATCAGCAGGCCAAGCACGATGAGCGTCAGCCCATAGTCCATCAACCTGCGCCACAGGCTTCGCGAACGCGGCGCATAGTATCGCTGGCGCGGCCATCGCGACCACGAACGGCTCATATGGCAAACCGTTGGTTAATCATTCGAACGTAGCTTAACGATTTGAAATTGCTGCCCGCGTAAATTGAAGACTTCATGCCCCTGCAACGCTCGACCACGGCGGACAAGTTTATTGTGGACCGCAGGAAACGCCATCGCAACAGCGATGTCGCGCGCGCGGTGCGCAAGACGCGCGACCGTCTTTCGCAGCAAGCCGGAAATCCCGACTTCGACCGCGAGCTGTTGAAGCTCCACGCGCTGTCGATGACCGGCGGCGTGATCGTCGTCCCGCTGCTCGTTCTGGCAACGGCCGCCGCAGGCTTGTTCGCGGGCATCGGCAAGGAGATCGGCGTCTGGGCGCTGTTCACATTCATCTGCTACACCATCGTGGCGTTCATGGCGAGACGCGTCACGCAAGCGTCCGAGCTCAACCCGCTGGAAACGCATAGGGATTTCCTGATCGGCCATTTTCTCTGCGGGCTTGGCTGGGCCTGGTTCGCATGGCTCGGCTGCGAAACTTGCCAAATCGATCAGTTCCAGGTCGCCAAGGCGGTGGTGCTGCTGCTCGCCATGTCGGCAACCGCGATCCTGGCATCGTCCCTGCGCGGTGCGCTGTTGGCGACCTTCGCTCTCCCGGTCGCCATCTATGCCTATGCCAGTGCAAAATTATGGATGCCCGTCGAGGTGATCATGGCAGGTTTGCTGATCGCCTCGCTACCTTTCTTCGCCTATGTGGCGCGCCAGCTCAACCGTTCCTCGCTGATGCTGCTGTCGTTCCGCTCCGAAAAGGATGCGCTGATCGCCGAACTGGAGACGGCGAAATCGATGTCGGACGAGGCACGGCGGCGGGCGGAAGACGCAAATCTGGCGAAATCACGTTTCCTGGCCTCGATGAGCCACGAACTGCGCACGCCGCTCAACGCCATTCTCGGCTTTTCCGAAGTGATGGCCAACGAGGTGCTCGGCCCGATGAGCAACCCGACCTATCGCGACTATGCCCGTGACGTGCATGACTCCGGACAGCATCTGCTCGACCTGATCAACGAAATTCTCGATTTGTCGCGCATCGAAGCGGGCCGCTACCAGCTCAACGAGGAGCCGATGATGCTGCTCTCCGTCGTCGAGGATTGCTGCCACATGATGGAGCTGAAGGCGCGCAACAAGGACATCCGTATCGTCCAGGATTTCGAAAACGCCTTGCCGCGCCTGTTCGCCGACGAACGCGCGGTGCGGCAGATTGCGCTCAACCTTTTGTCCAATGCCATCAAGTTCACCGCCACCGGCGGCGAAATCCGCGTGCGCGTCGGTTGGACGGCGGGCGGCGGGCAATATCTCTCCGTCAAGGACAATGGGCCGGGCATACCGGAAGACGAGATCCCGATCGTACTCTCGGCCTTCGGCCAGGGCTCGATCGCCATCAAGAGCGCCGAACAGGGCACCGGGCTTGGCCTGCCGATCGTGCAGGGCCTGCTGGCCATGCATGGCGGCGAATTCCAGCTCCATTCCAGGCTACGCGAAGGCACAGAGGCGATCGCCATCTTCCCGCTGAGCCGGGTGATGGAGGAACTGCCGGCGCTGCCGACCAAGGCGGTTGCTTCGCGCCGGCGCTGAATGCTTAACCGCGGACCGCGGCTGCCATGCCGGAGCTGGTCAGAGCGGCCGCCTTGACCAGCCCAGCGGCAAGAGCCGCCCCTACCCCCTCGCCTTGACTGACGCCCAGATCGAGCAGCGGGCGAAGGCCGAGGCGCTCGGCGGCCTTGGCATGGCCCGGCTCCGGCGACAGGCTTGCGAGGAGACAATGATCGAGCGCGGCGGGGTTGGCGGCATATAGGGCGGCAGCGGCCGCGGTCACCGCAAACCCATCGAGCAGCACCGGGATCTTCTGCATCCGCGCCGCCAGAATGGCGCCGCAGATCGCCGCGAATTCCCGTCCACCGACCCGGCGAAGCGCTTCCAGCGGATCCTTGAGGCTCGCGCCGTGAAACGCCATCGCGGCATCGACCACCTCCGCCTTGCGCCTCTGCATCGCTGCGTTGGCCCCTGATCCAGGGCCGACCCAGTCGGCGCCGGTGCCGCCGAACAGCGCCGCGCAAAGAGCCGCGGCGACAGTCGAATTGCCGACGCCGAGGTCGCCAAGGCAAAGCAGGTCGGTGCCGCCGGCAATCGCTTCCATGCCGAAGGCCATGGTGGCGGCGCAACCGCGCTCGTCCAGTGCCGCGTCCTCGGTGATGTCGGCTGTTGGAATGTGCAGAGCCAGATCGAACACCTTCAAGCCGAGATCGTTGGCGATGCAGATCTGGTTGATCGCTGCACCGCCGGCGGCGCAAAGCTCGACCGCATTTGCCGTGGCGGCGGCGGGGCGCGGCGAAATGCCGTGGCGGGTGACGCCATGATTGCCGGCAAAGATCGCCACCAATGGCCGCGTCACCGCCGGTGGCGCGCGGCCGCTCCAGCCGGCGAGCCAGGCGGCGACGTCCTCGATGCGGCCGAGCGAGCCTTTGGGCTTGTCTGCCTTGGCAAACAGCTGGCGCACGCGGGCTCCGGCCGCCATATCTGCCGGTGGCAGGCTCATCAGGAGTTCGCGAAAATCGTCGAAAGGCAGCGCGCTGGTCATGTCGATGGCGATCGTCCCTGTGAATTGGTGAGCGGCATAGCCGCCTTGGCCAGCCGGCACAACCTCGGCACAACTTCGAGGTATTGACGCGAAAGCACTTGTTGGCGGCGCACGCCGGAGGGCTTGCATTGACTTTGTCGTTGCACCATGTGGAGGCTAGCCAAGGAAATCCTCATGACGGCCATTGAATCACCGTGCATCCTGGTCTGCTCGATCGACATGAAAACCGGTTTCTGTTTCGGTTGCGGGCGCACGCGCGAGGAAATCGCCGCCTGGATCGACATGACCCCACAAACCCGCCGCGGCGTCATGGCCGAGCTGCCGGCAAGGCTGGAAACGGTCGAGCGACGCCCCCGCCGGGAAACCCGTCGCAGCCGCATGGCACGCGAACGCGACGCCCTCTCGTGAAGCGGCCACAGAGATGAACCGACTGTTGTGGATTCTGATCGTCGCGATCGGGGCGGGTGTGCTCCTGCTCATGCTCAACGATTCCGCCGGCAGCACATTCGGCATTGAGAATTACGATTTCAGCCAGCTGATCTGGCTTGGCGCTTTAGCGGCGCTCGTCGGCGCCGGCCTGCTCAGATCGGGCAGGCCGTTGGGCACTATGGCCCGCAGCCTCGGCGCCTGGGGTGCCATCGTGCTGGCGCTGATCGCCGGCTATCAGTACCGCTATGAGTTGCAGGATTTCGCCAGCCGCGTCACCGCCGGCCTCGTTCCCGGCAGTCCGCTGGCGCTGGGCGTGGACGAAGGCCATGCCACCGTCACCCTGGACAAGGCCGGCAACGGCCATTTCGAAGCGCGTGTCACGATCAACGGCACGCCGATCCTGACGGTTGTCGATACCGGCGCGACCAGCACCGTGCTGACCGCCGAGGACGCACTGGCGGTCGGGTTCAATTCGGCGGCTCTCCGCTTCACCATTCCGATCTCTACCGCCAACGGCATGACACGCGCCGCCGCCGTAAAAACCGATGAGCTGTCGATCGGCGGCATCGTGCGCAAGGACATGCCCATCATGATCGCCGCACCCGGCACGCTCGGCCAGAGCCTGCTCGGCATGAATTTCATCGGCTCGCTATCGGGCTTCGACGTCCGTGGCGATCGCATGATTTTGCGGGATTAACTTCTTTCCTCAGGCCGCCTCTGCCGTCCTGCCGAAATCGACTTCTGCGAAAGCCGCCTTGAGCACCTGCGGTCCGGCACCCTGCTTTGTCGCCTCGGTGGAAAGGATCTGCCGGTAGTGGCGTGCACCGGGCAGGCCGTGAAACAGCCCGACCATGTGCCGGGTGACATGCCCCAGCCGGCCGCCCTGCTCGATATGGCGTGCCGCGTAGTCTGCCATCGCATCGATCAGCGCGGCAAAATCGAACGGCTCAGCTGTGCCGCCGTAAAACGCGGCATCGATGCCAGTCAGTGTCCCGGGCGTGTGATAGGCAGCGCGGCCGAGCATGGCGCCATCGACATGGTCGAGATGCCTCAGCGCCTCTGCGAGAGATTGAATTCCGCCGTTGATGCCGATGAATTTGTTTTGTTTTCTGGCTTTCAGCCGATAGACGCGGCCATAGTCGAGCGGCGGGATGTCGCGATTTTCCTTTGGGCTCAGACCTTCCAGCCAGGCCTTGCGGGCGTGCACCCACAGCGCGTCGGCGCCGGCCGCGAAAACACCGTCGGCCAAGGCATCGAGTGCCGGTTCCGGATCCTGCTCATCGACGCCGATGCGGCACTTGACGGTAACCGGTATTTTCACCGCCGCCTTCATCGCAGCGGCGCAATCTGCGACGAGCACCGGCGTCTTCATCAGGCAGGCGCCGAACGTGCCCGACTGGACGCGGTCGGACGGACAGCCGACATTGAGGTTGATTTCATCATAGCCGAAGGCTTCGCCGATGCGCGCCGCCTCGGCCAGCTTTCCCGGATCGGCGCCGCCGAGCTGCAGCGCCACCGGATGTTCGCTGTCGTCGAAGCCGAGCAGCCGCTCGCGCGCGCCGTGGATGACCGCATCTGCCACCACCATCTCGGTGTAGAGCAGCGCCTCGCGCGTCAATTGGCGATGGAAGAACCGGCAGTGCCGGTCCGTCCAGTCCATCATGGGGGCAACGGCCACTCTATGGTCTTGATATTTCAGCATTTTTTCTTTTAACATCAAATCGTTAGACCCTGTCGAGCGCACACGAATTTACGCCAGAATACGACCCTTTTCGCCACGTTTCGATCTCTCAGTGCACACGGAGCGCACACGAAAAATGGCCACCTATACAAAGCTCTCGTCCGGTTCCTGGCGTGTCCAAGTCCGTCGCAAAGGTCGCTACGTCAGCGAGACCTTCCTGCGCCGAGACGACGCACGACGCTGGGCAACCGAAACCGAGCGCCAAGTCGATCGTAGTGAGACGCCGACCAAGTCCCGTATAGCGCGCCTGAAAACTTTCGGCGAACTCATCGACCTTCATATCGACGACATGTGCGATGTAGGCAAGTCCCCTCGCCGCTCCAAGGCCGCGGCCCTCGATATGCTGCAGAGGCATCTTGGGAAGTGCAGCATCGCGAGGCTGAATTCACGATTGAACAGGTTGCGCTGGTGACTGGGCACAAGGACTGGAAAATGCTGAAGCGGTATACGCACCTTAAGCCCGAGGCGCTCCACTCAGTGCTGGCGAGCCGTGCTGCCTAGCGCGATGGCCGCTTGCATATTCGGATTGCAGCGATAGCCGAAGTTCAAACCAGACTACGAATCTGGGGGTCAGGAGTTCGAATCTCTTCGGGCGCGCCAAATTTCCAACCTATTGAGTTGAACCAGTTTTCCGAAGCGTGCGCCCGAACAAAAGAGAGAACTGTCTGGGGGCCCATTCGGCACTATAAGCGACGTCTGTTTCCCAGGTGTGGTCCGCCTTTGGGACTCGGTGCCGATCTCGCCGCAGACGAACTTGAGGCAGTACACCTTCCGCTCGGATAGACTCCTGACCCGACCGTCCATACAATCCAGTCTGGCCTCCAGGAACAGAGGCATCACATGGTAGGAGAAAGCGTCCAACGCCGGCTTGCAGCGATTCTGAGCGCCGATGTGGTCGGCTACAGCCGACTGATGGAGCTTGATGAAGCAGGAACCCTTGAGCGTTTGCGAAACAATCGCA
The DNA here is from genome assembly GCF_040321065.1 of Mesorhizobium sp. M0563. Classification (NCBI taxonomy): domain Bacteria; kingdom Pseudomonadati; phylum Pseudomonadota; class Alphaproteobacteria; order Hyphomicrobiales; family Phyllobacteriaceae; genus Mesorhizobium; species Mesorhizobium sp. M0563. Next base: position 177,804 of record NZ_JAMYQV010000007.1, on the reverse strand, counting down.
GCACGCTTGTCCTGCCCGAGATCCAGAAACACGGGGGGCGGGTCGTCAAGCTCATGGGCGACGGTTTGCTCGTAGAGTTCGCGAGCGTCGTTGCGGCTGTGAGTTGCGCCCTGGGTATCCAGCGGGCAACCGCCGAGTGCCAGTCCGATCTGGAGGAATCCCAGCGGATACGCTTCCGTATCGGGGTCAATCTGGGCGATCTGATCGTCGACGGGGACGACCTTTACGGCGAGGGTGTCAACGTGGCTGCCCGGCTCCAGACGTTGGCCAGCCCTGGAAGCGTTGTCGTTTCCCAGACTGTTCGCGACCACATAGCGGGAAGGCTCGCCGTGACGTTCGGCGATTTCGGAGAGCACGTCGTCAAGGACGGCGAACGCCCCATCCGGGTTTTCGGGGTAAGCCTTGTCGAGGCGAGTGGAGCACAAAATCCCAGAGCGGAGCGTTCGAGCGCCAGACCGGTGCGGCCTGCGATTTGCGTCCTGCCTTTCATCAACATGAGCGGCGATGCCGAGCAGGAGTATTTCAGCGATGGCATTACGGAGGACATCATCATCGACCTGTCCAAGGTTTCCACGCTCTCCGTCACCGCCCGCAATACCGCTTTCACTTTCAAGGGCAAAGCCGTCGATGTGGGGCAACTTGCCAGGCAGTTGGAGGTTACTCACGTTGTCGAGGGCAGCGTCCGCAAGGCCGGTGGGCGGGTGCGCATTGCCGCGCAGCTGATTGATGGAGCCAGAGGCGATCATATCTGGGCAGAGCGATACGACCGCGATCTGAACGACATCTTCGCGTTGCAGGATCAGATTGCGCAGGCCATTGTTGCCGCATTGAAGGTCAAGCTGTTGCCGGCCGAGAGGCGGGCGATCGAACACCGCGCGACCAATGATCCCCGCGCCTACCAGCTCTATCTGCTGGGCCGGCATTACCTGCAGCATGGGCCGCGGCAGGTGGAAATAGCTCTCCGATTCTGTCGGCGTGCCGTGGAAATCGACCCCAACTACGCCCAGGCATGGGCCATGCTCGCGCTTTACCAAGCGGATCGGTATCTCGCTGGAATGTCGCAGGACTCGGGCATGTCAGCCGCTGAGAGGGCCCTTTCGCTGGATCCGACATTAGCAGAGGCCCACGCCGCCAAGGGGCGGATCCTGGGCGAGCTCGGCCGCTACGAGGAGGCTATCACGGAGCACGAGGAGTCGCTGCGGCTCGATCCGGACTCCTATGACGTCCGCTACTGTTTCGGCCGCACTCACATACGATTCGGTGACCATGAAGCGGCGATTAGGCATTTCGAGCGAGCTGCTGAGCTTCTCGATACGGACTATGTTTCCCCCGGCTTTGTAGCCCAGAGCTGCCGGGCGCTCGGCTGGCACAACGAAAGCCTCACTGCGGCGCGGCAGTCGGTGGAACGCGCCGGAATGGAGATCGCGGTACGCCCCGACAACGCTCATGCGGTGGGGAGCGGCGCTCTCGCATTGGCTTACCTGGGGGAGGTCGAGCGTGCCAAGGAATGGATTTCGCGCGCGCTCATCGTCGTCGATCCCGACGACACGCTGGAACAGTACAATGTAGCCTGCGCCATGGCTCAAGTCGGGGAGTTGGACGAGGCTTTCGATCTATTGGAATCCTGCATCGGTAGGATACCCGCCCAATTCGTGAATTGGGTCAAGAATGACAACGACCTCGACCCCCTGCACCGTCATCCACGGTATCAGTCCCTGATCGCAACTGCTGAGGAGAGGTTGAGGGCCGCCGAGGCCGCGCGCAGTTGAGCGCCGACTGGACCGAGAACCGCAGGGCGCTGAGTATTCTTACTTCGTAACAAGCAAATCCGTCGCACCAGTTTAGCCGTCGTCTTGACAGCCACCGGGGGTCGTGCAATGTTTATTAGCTTCTTCTGATATATACTGGCCCTAATTGCAGGAGGATTGGATGATCAAGAAGAGCCGCCGGATCAGCAGGGTAAATATATCAGTAAAAGTGACGATCATCCCGGAGGACGAGGCAACCGACAAAGAAAAGAATGATCCTTCCGTTGCTAAGATAGAAATTGGTGGGGAGGATTTTATTATAGTTGCCGGTCGTGCGGACGTTAAGCCGGCTCCCAAGAAGAAATGAGCCAACGGCCGTGCCGAAACGCTCCGCGAAAGAGCTGAGATCGCTGCGTTGGCATCTGGCCTCCGATGCCTACTGGCGCCGAGAAGAGGAAGACATCGTCATCGCAACGAAAGGCACGATATTGAGATTGAATTCGGGGAGCGCCCGTATGCTCGAGGCGCTTGTCGGCATACCGAAGGCCGGCCGCCTTTTGAAGAGCGGTACGTTCCAAGAGAATGAGGTCGAATCGCTGCTGAGGCTTTTGGTGAGCGAGAACATTGTCGTGCCGGGTGAAGACAGAAAAGCGTCGCGCTTGCAGGAAATTACGTGCATCGATGCGCAAATAACTCCCGGATGGTAGCGCGGCATTGATGTGAGGAATTCGGGTTGGCACGCCGGGAGAAAGCCACGGAAATCGCGCTGGTGAATGTGCCGTATGGTTCGGCTGACGGCGAGCGCAGCATGCGGCCACTCGGGTTGAGCTACCTCGGAGCGTTTCTCGCCGACCGGGGCGTACGCGCCAAAGGTTTCGACTTCTCCGATTCTTCAATGAATCCGACCGAGATCGTCGAGCGGTATCGGCTTGCGGACTATCCCGTGGTCGGTCTCTCTTTCTACAACATAAACGCCAAGGCCGCTTATCGGCTGGCCGAAGCCGTTAAGGCTCGAAACCCGCACTGCGTGGTCGTGGGCGGCGGTCCGCACGCGAGCGCAGCCCATGCCACGCTTTTCGAAAGGCATCCAGAAATCGACCTCGTCGTGAGAAACGAAGGCGAGGAGACCCTTCTGGAAGTCATCGAGGCACTCCGCTGCAAGCTTCCGCTGAGCGGAATCAGCGGCATTTCCTACATGAGCGGTGGCCGCAGCGTCATAGCGCCCGACAGAAGCCGCCTGGAAAACCTGGATGACCTGCCGGCCCCTGCCTTCGATTTCCAGTCCGAAACCGAAGAGAACCCGTTGTTCTACTTCGACAGGGTAAGCGGAACGCGAAAGCGTGCGGTGGGCCTGGTCTCGAGCAGGAGTTGCCCATATAGCTGCTCGTTCTGCGCGATCATCCTGATCGGCCGGCAATGGCGAAAAGCGAGCGCGGCCAAGGTCGTGTCCGATCTGAAGGAGCTGGAAGCCAGGAATGGGCTCGAATACGGACACATCTACTTTCTGGACGCCAACTTCTTCGTAAACGCCAAGCGGGCGCTGGAAGTGGCGGAATCGCTTCACTGCTATCGAGCGGACATCACCTTCAGCTTTTCCACGAGGGTGAACCAGCTGATCAAGGGCAAGAGCCTGCTTTCCGAGCTGCAGAGGCTTGGATTGAGAGCTGTCGAACTGGGTATCGAAAGTGGCAGCAGGGACGCGTTGAAGCGGTTTGCGAAAGACACCACGCCCGAGCAGAACGACGAGGCGCTGCATCTTCTGAAGAGTCATGGAATACAGCTGATTTTTGATTTCATCATGTTCGATGCGGAAGCAAATCTGAATGACCTCAGGCGCAACGTCGACATGATCGAGAGGAACAATCTCGACTACCATGTGCCATGGGAGCATATCTTTTCACATATGACGCCGTATCTCGGAACCGACATTCGGCTGCACTATGAAAAGATGATGGGTCATGCTTTCGACGAGGACGAGCTGCCCCATCCGAGCGATCTGTTTCAGGATCCGCAGGTAAAGGCTGTCTTTGACGAGTTGAGCAAGCTTCATGCTCACGTCCCGAATATCGCGCAGGCGCTGTTCCGCACCGAAGCGCGGGTCAGGGGCTCCGCAAGCTGGGGACGCGATGAGGCGCGGGAAAAGCTGAACGCGGTCACGCTCCGGCGCCTTCCGTTCCTGGTGCTTAGAAATCTTCTCAGCCAAGCCAGACAAGGCGAAACTGTTTCGCTTGCCCGGGCGATACCGCCGTTCACCGACGAAGCTGGCAGTTCATACGATCTCGAGGAGTTCCTGCACTGGGCTGCGACTTGAATTCATATCAACGGGCATGGAGATAGGAGACAGCCGCAAGCGTCTCGAGCCCCAATTCCTCCCCCAATGCGGCGATCACGGTTGCCACGCGACCACGCACCCGTGGAGGAAGCTGCATCAGCCCCTCGATCAGGCGCCGGCCTTCCGCCCTGGCGATAAAGTCGATGCGCTCATCGACCGGCAGGGGGCGGCTTCCCGGCTGGTCTCACGCGTCCCAACACCTCGCCCGTGACGGTGGCCGTCCGGTCCCAAGACACCGGCACTCTCCAGTAGCGCGACAGGCGATTGCCGATACGTTTAAGCGCAACTGGCGTTGGTGACCGAAGTGTCGAGATAGCCGATCTGCTGCAGCGCGATCGAAAGGGCCATGATCATCCGCCCTTCCCGAAATATCAGCGGCAGCACCAGCAGTCCGCCAATCAGACAACGCATGCCGACCGCGCTCAGCGGATCGAGATTCTGCTGGATATTGCCGAAGCCCCACAGGGCCGCGACGAACAGAAGCAGAAGATTGGCATGCAGCTTCGACATCTCTTTTCGCTCTGCGTTAAGCCTGTCTGGGCCGACTACGGACACAGGGCCTGGCTCCAGCCGGTGCAAGCAGCCTGCCGCCATTCCATCCGTATGTCCTGAAGGTGCGCTGAAACTGTTCTGAAACTGTGGCGGGCCGACACATTGCCTTAGGAGGTGGTGCCGCTCAGCCGCGGGATGCCACCGCCGTGCTACTTGTTCGGCGCCTCGGCGCTGAGCAGCGAACGCATCAGTGCCGCCTGGCTACGCACCCCGGTTTTGTCGAAAATGCGCTGCAGCTGGGTGCGCAGAGTATTGATGCTGACTGCAAGGAGATCTGCGGCGCTCTCCAGGTCGTGACCATCGACGATCAGGCGGGCAAGTTTGACCTGCGCGGGTGAGAGACCCAAGATCTCCCGCGCCACATCGACCCGGCGTGCGACAGTCTCAGCATCGTCGAACGAGACCAGCGCCTTGCCGTCCTCAAGCAAGACCCAGCAATGGAGCGGCACCCCCGCCGCGTCCTCGCCAAGTGCCACCGCCCAGGCCTGCTTCGGCGCGACGCTCAGCGGTCTCTGGCCCTGTAGCTCGTCAAAAGCCCGGCTCACAGTGTCACGAAGCGCTAAGTCGCGCTCGCGCCGTTTGGCGCGTAGGCGCCCAGCGCTGACGATAAGCCCTGGATGGCTACGCATCCGCTCCCGCGCCAGCCGGTTCATCCATAAGATCCGCGCATCGGCGTCGACCTCGACCAGCGGACAGGTCGCCTGTTCAACGGTGCTCTCCATCATCACCATGCAGCCGATTTTCCAGACACCTTCGGTCCGATGCATGATTTTGAGCACGCGCTTCAGATCATCGCCGGTATCGGTCCCGACCTGGTCGTAGGTGATCCATGCCATATTCCCGCTGACGATGACGTTGACCTTCTCCCACCGGACGCGCTCCGCGAAGGCCTTTTTCTCCGGGAACCGCTCCACGATCTTCCTAAGTCGCGCGGAGATCGCGTCCCAGCCTTCGTCTACCCGGATACCCAGCGAGGCAAAGGCCTCCATGCGCCGGGTCTGCGGCGACTGCACCCAGTGGCTCGCCAACGCCTCGAAGTCCCGCTGCAGCCAAGCCTCGGTCTCGCCACGGATCACAGCCAGGATCGCGGCCTTGTCGGCCTCGCTTTCGTCCATCCCATGATTTCCGATGAGGTCGGGTCGCAGCATAACATGGCTGACATCTCGTAACATGACATGCCTCAGATAAGGGTTATGCCAAGGATCAGGATCACGCCGGCCGTCATCGCGATCGACCCAAGCAGTCCCTGGTTTAGGTGCGGCCACGCAATTTGGTCCGAGTAGTAGCGGTCCTCCGCCCGGGCACTCATCGGCCCCGGTCGGGCGGCGGTGTGAATGTGTGTGGCGGCGAGACTGTAGATGTCCATAACGTCCTCCGGTCCTTGCGCTCTCATCTCGGGCATCCTGGCACGGACAGGCGCCCTGACCTGTCATGCGCGCGGACGACAGCCGAAGAGCCGACGGGTCTAAGGGCTTCAGGCCTCAGGCGATCGGCCGTGATCGACGGGCCAAGGTTTCCCAGATCCCGGCTTACAGATGGCTGATGGGAGGCTCGAACTCACTAAAGCAGTTGGCGCACCAGCGAGCGACCACGCGTCTGAGGAAATGCCTCCAGGCATCTGCGATCAGCACAATCGTGGTCCGGAGATCGAACGAGCGCACCATTGAGTCTCGATCGGCCCGCTGCTTCTCAAGATAACGGGCGAGCGCAACATCGTGGCGCAGCGGCGCCAGCGCGTAGCGCAGCCGCGGATCTTCCCTGGGATCATCGTGCCAGATAGGCCACTCGTTCGGGCGTTGTTGCATCGCATCCTCCTGAGACAAGTGCTGCTGCCTCGTCCGGATAATCTCCTCCACGCCCGTGAGAAAAGCGTTGGAACCAGCGTGAGGTATTCGTGAAAAGCGTCACGCCGGCAAAATCGCGGTTGAAATAGGGGCAGCTGGGGGAAATGATTGCCGGTAAGGCTATGGTTGTGGCGGATTCGATGGCGCACCCTCATCTCTGTCTGCTCGGTGGTTTCGATTTTGCCGGTGACACAGCCACGGTTCCGCTACTCAGCCGCAAGGCGCGTGCCATGATGGCTTACCTCGCCCTGCAGTCCGGACAATCGCAGTCGCGCGAAAAGCTCGCTTCCCTTTTGTGGGGTGGCAACAGTGAGGCCCAGGCCCGCACGAACCTGCGGCAGGCCTTGTCTGCTATCAGGAAGGCAACGCACGAATCCGCAGGCGACGCCGAATTTTCCCGAAACGGTTTTGAAGTCAATCAAGGTCGACGGCGAGATCCGCAAAATCCCGACCGGCGTCCATATCGACGGGATGATCTACTACAACAAGAAGGTCGCCGCCGAGGCCGGCGTCGACCCGACCAAATGGGCCTCGCTCGACGATATGTTCGCCGACATGAAAAAGGTCCAGCAGGCCGGCTTCACCTTCATCGGAGTGGGCGGCAACACGTTTCAGGCCGGCTATCTCTTTCATGCCCTGGTCGCTGCCGTCGCCGGCCCGGACATCTACAACCGCTTCTATGGTGAAACGCCTGACAAGACTGTGTTCGACGAGAAAGGCCTGCGCGACGCGATCGACATGTTCCGCAAGATCACCAGCCAGGCCGACGCGGGCTGGGTGAACCGGCAATGGAACGAGACGACCAGCACGGTCATTTCGGGCAAGACGCTCATGCAGATCCATGGCGACTGGATGAAGGGTCAGTGGAAGGCCAACAAGAAGGTGCTCGGCGAGGATTTCGGCTGCATCAACATTCCCGGCACCAAGGCGCTATCGGTGACGGTGGATGCGTTCGGCATTCTCGGCGGCCAGCCCGATGACGTGCTCAAGGCAGAGCTCGACTTCGCCGGTACCGTCGTCGACCCCAAGATCAACGCCGAGTTCGCTTCCATCAAGGGATCGAGCCCGGTGCGCCTGGACGTTCCGACCGACAAGCTCGACGCCTGCAACCAGCTCGTCCTCGACTCGCTGAAAAAGCCCGGCTTCAGCGTCCAGAATCCTTTCAACATATCCGACACCGACTGGCTGAACTCGGTGTGGAATACGATGTACACATTCCAGGGCGACCCCGACATGAGGGTCGACGACGTCATCGGGGATTTCCGCAGCGAATACGCGGCGGTCTTCCCGTAATATTGGTTGAGTCCGCGCCGCCCACCTCCTCGGGAGTTCGTCGAAGGACGATACCCTCTCCCGTGAACGGGGAGAGGTTGATCGATCATTTGGCCAACTCAACGCGCTGCCACTAACCCACGGGAAACATTTTGCGCAACAGATGACGGGCGCAACTCCTGCATCCATTGACAGTCGTCATGCTCGGCTGGAGAATGAAGAAGGTCAACGGCGATAGCCATGCGGGAAGGCAATGGTCCAACCGCCAGATACCGGACACCGTCCTGGCAGCGTCGTCGCGGTCATCGTCATTTGTTTGATCATCGTTGCTTTGTTCTTCATAGGCTTCAGATACTCAAGGCCAGGCCAAGGTACCCTCGTTATTCCTGGCGGTACGCTGCAGCAACCGTGAATCCGAACCCTTGGCGCTGATGTGGAGCCGTTCTCAGGCTACCAAAAGTGCGCCGGCGGGGACTGGGGACGATCGCAAGAACGGTCCGGCGCTTCGCAGCCGGTCTTTTGCATCCCGCCGCGCCTTCCTTTCCCACCTAAACAACCAAGCCTGGTCGGTTAGAGGTCGACCATACTGGGAGACGACGAGCCCCATCCATCAAGCACTAGACGGCCCTGATCAGCCGGAGCAGAGAAAGCGCCTCGAAAAAGCTCCCCTTGCGAAAGGCGAGATAGGTTGGCTCTTCGATACCGTGGAACCGGCGCTTGAACGCCGCCTGCCCCTGCAGGTTGAAGCGGGTGCGATTGACCCACGACGATTCATAGGCGCGCTGGAAAGCGCGCCGCCAGAAATCGCTTTCGACAAACCCGCTGGGTCCGATTTCGACCAGCGGCGACAGGCCGAGGGTGACGACGGAAACACCTTCATTGCGAAAGCGGTCGACCGCGAATTTGGTCAGGCCGATCTCGGCATGCGCTGAGGCATCGATGTGCTTGCGCTTGAACGAGGTGGTGTAGCCCATGACCTTGCCGTCACTGAACAGCGGATCGAAATCCAGCAAGGCAACGAGCTCTCCATCCGGACCGTGCAGGACGAAGCGGCGCATGTCGATGCCAAGGTGATCGGCAAAGGGCCTGTTGAGAAACCTCATCTCCCAGCGCTTGACGATGCGGTCTGCCCGCCAGTTCTGGGAGAGCCTGGCAATCTCGTCGAGGAAAACGGTCCCGTTGTCCTCCGCAAAGGAAAACCCCTTCCTCAAGAGCCAACGTTCGGAATAGCGCACTGTCTCATTGCGCCTTCCGGAAAAGTCGTGGCCGGGCAGGACAAGCCTGGTGTCGACGCCAAGGCGGTTGACCTGATAGCCAAGCCCGGCAAGCACGCGCGCCGTCTGTTCGCCGATCTGCACGAACCACGGGCTGCCTGCAACCTCGACGAAACGTTTGATATAGTCGCGCCGATCGGCCGGGGCAGCCATTGGATCACCGAGCGCGAAATGATGTCGCGTTTTGCTGCCGTAAGCGATGTAGCCCTGGGCATCGCCGAAGTAATGAAGCCCCTTCTGCACGGCGGCCGAATAGGCAAGGGAAAAATCACCATGGCGACGGACCAGCGCCAGGCGCTCGACATGGTTCAGCTGCAGCCGCGGTATTTTAGGCCCGCGGTTTTCCAAGAAACGATCGAGGCGTCTTCGCAGTGACGGCATGGTCGACTTTCGCGTGCCGGCTAGGCCGATGAAAGAGCTGACGGACCCCAGACCGATCATATTGCCGCGAGCTGATCCTTACCTGGGTGCGGCATCTTATCCGGCCGGAACCGCCAGATTTAGGCACAATCCGCCCCCGGTCCCGCCCCAAGGCGGCACCACGCATTGTTGTCGACGCCCAGCGTCTGACGGCTGGTTGCTGCGCTCTTCGCGACACGAAATCGATTCCACTTCGGAAGCGCTCACCTGCCAAACACGATGGCGCTTATCGAACTGCGCTCTGAGAAGATTGTGCTTGATCTGAAGCCAGGAATTCGTCGCGTTCTGCTATCCACAAATCGGCATAGTCGACATTCTGCCACTCGGCAAACCACGGGCCGCCGCTCGTATAGTGGACCGCCTTAGGTGTGCCGACAGCAGGCTTTTCGTTCCAGCCTTCGAGCCAATTCCACTCTACCGGCAATGAGCCCAGATCTTCGTCGGCAACCCACTGCATTCGGTGAAGATAGGCGCCACTTTCCTGGTTCACGACCTCTGGCGTGAGCGATTTGACCGAGGGATGCGCGCAATTGAACAGCATCAACGACGACCAGTTTTTCCGAGGATAGGATGTCTGGACCACGCCATCCATCTTGGTCGTGGCCTTCGGCGTATAGTCATGCTGGACGCAATAGACCGCCTTGTCCGAGTCCGTATATTTCAGCAGGCCTGCGACGTCACCGAGCCACAGGAAATCGCAATCGCAAAACAGGGCCCAACCCGTGTAGCCGGCGAGAAAGGGCGTCAGAAAGCGCGTGTAGGTGAACTCCGTTGAGGCGAGCGGGTCTTTTTCCCGCCAGTACAGCCCGCGGCTACGCATCTCGTCCTGATTGATCGGAATGACGGAGACAGGCGCCGACGCATGTTTGAGCAGCGAGTGGCGCGCGACGTCGTACGCGATCGGCTCACGGCTGTCCCATCCGATAAATACCCTAAACGCATCAGTCATATTCACTACCCTGGCTTTCGATTTTAACGGTCGTACACTAACTAGTTGGCGATGGCTCGGCAACAATGGCGGTCGCCCAAGCCGGTTTCTCACAGATTTGTCCTGGCCTCGGTCTTGCTGGTTCGGGTGGAATTGGCCTCGCTCCCCAATGCCACACGCGCCCATTTCTGATAGGTGTAGCTGGCGGAATAAGCGGCAACCATCGCCCCGGTGGAACCGTCCAGAAATCCCAGCCGGAAAACATAGCTGCGCATATAAGCCCAGACAGAGCGCAAAACCGCCTTGCCTATCGAGCTTTTTTTGCCCTCGGCAAGCAGCCGCGCGGCGGACGCTTCGGCGTACCGGCCAATCTTGTCGTGGGCATCCGCCAGGTCGGCGATGGAGTCGTGCTCGATCGGCTGGGACAATCGCCCGACCTTCCCGTTCACCACTACTTTCTCGTGCACGGTATCGTCGCTGAAGCGCCCGGAGCGGTGACGAAATAGCCTGAGCACCAGATCGGGTGACCAGCCGCCATGGCGGACAATATGCCCGCAAAAGCGCGATCTTCTCGGTATTTCGAAGCCGTCATAGCCTTTTGGGTCGGCGATTGCGGCTCTGATTTCCGCACCGAGCGGCGCCTCCACCCACTCATCGGCATCCAGCGAAAGGATCCAATCCCCCGTTGCCGCGGCAAGCGCACGGTTTTTTTGCGCGCCGAAACCGGGCCAATCAAGGGTCATCAAAACCTTGGCTCCGAGATCACCGGCAATGTCCCTGGTTCTGTCGCTGCTGTCATTGTCTAGAACGACGATTTCGTCGGCAAAATCCACCGAACGAAGGCAGCGCGCGATGGACGCCTCCTCATTGCGGGTGATGATAACGACCGAGAGCACCGGCACGGTCAGAAGGTTCCGGCATCAAAGCTGCCGCTGTCATTCGAATGTATCTGCAGCATCGGCTCCCGGCCTGTTAGCGCACTGAGGGTACTAACCTAATCCAACAAAGTCGAAAATCATTTCAGATCAAGGCTTTCATACAGCGCCATCATTCGCTTTATCATGAGGTTGAAATCATAATGCTCGGCCGCCGCTCTCACCCGGGTCGCGGTCTCAAATCGTGACGACAACTGCAGCGCGTGCGCGAGCCCTGCAGCGAGGTCGCTTTCGCTAGCCGCGTCGCAAACAAGCGTCGGCTCGAACCGCTCGACAAGCTCGCGCGCTCCGCAGCCGGTGCTTACCACAGCGGGCAAGCCGCTGGCCATGGCCTCGATCACCACTGTGCCGAAAGGATCATAGATGGAAGGCAGCACGGCAATATCGGCCGCGCCGTACCACGGCAACATGTCCTTTTGCGGCCCCAGCATCTTGAGCCTTGCGCCGAGACCCAGCCTGTCACCAGTCTGCCTGAAGGCGTTGGCGCGCGAATCGTGGCCGACGACCCACAATTCCGGCTCGCCATCGAGCCTGGCGACAGCCCTCATCAGTGCAAGAAGCCCCTTTCGCGCAAAGCCCGAGCCGACAAACAGGACGACCGACCTGTTATCGTCGACGTCGAGCCGCGCGCGGACCGCGGTCCGATGCTGTTGGCGCAGTTGCGGATTGAAGCGGTCGAGGTCCACGCCGTTGGGGATATGGTGCACATTTTCCGCCGGATAATCGTAGTGACGGACAATGTCGTCTGCGACCATTTTCGAAATCGCAATGACAGCTTTGAGCCGTGGGCTGGCATAGGTTGCGCGCTCGAGGCGCAGCGTCTGGCGGTGAAAAGGGCTCAGCGCCATTGCCGCCCTGCCAAGCCGCGTCTGGAAACGCCGCCGCTCGGCAAGATAGGCGGCATGAACGCCCTCCCCGGCCCGGAAGACATCGCAGCACGGGAGGCGATCGTTGCTCTGCACCAGCGCCCGTGGCATCTCGGCGATCTTGCGGCAGGCGGCTTGAGCAAAGGACGTCGCCCGCAGCGAACGCGGAAAGCGGCGGCCGGCGCAATGGATGAACTCTATCCCTTCATTACGCGGCCAGTCGCCGGAGAGCACGGCCACCGGCCGCTGACGCGCCGCGAACGCGGCCATGATGTTTTCCAGCATGATCTCGCCTCCACCGAAAGGCGCATAACGCTGGCGCACGAACAGGATCGGCACTGTCGGTTCGGCTTGGACCTGCCGATCATGCTGAGACAGAGCCATTTGACCTCGCTACGCCGTGAAGATTTGCACATGATCGACTGGAGTGTCGTTTTCCTGAGATAGACTGTGCGCCGCCGAGCAGAAGCCGCGCATTGCCGTCAGTAGCCGAAAGCCTCAAAATCCTCGGCATAGAGGCTAGAGACGATCCCGCGCGATCTCTTATCATAGTAATCGTCGGCCTTGCTCGTCGCATCCGTTCGGCTTTGGCTGCGGTGGATGGTGTTGCTGATTTGCCTGCCGCCACTGATCCGATCCCACACCTTTTGGAAGTCCTCGGCGAAATTTTCGACACGACCGATAAAATCAAACTCGGACGTGGGCATGACAAGCGACGATGTCTGCGGAGCCCAATGGAGGTCCGCATACAGCCAGCCATCTTCCAGGAGATCACAAAATTCACAGAAAGTCGGGATATTGCCGCGCTTACCGATGTTTTTCTTTCCCGTCGCGACCTTATCCAAATAGGCCGACAGCACGCGGCTGTAGGGATTCCGCACAAACGTGAACGCGAACACGTTCGAAATCGAATCAACCTGATCGACGGTCAATTGCGACGGACGCAACAGGGTGTCGCTCTGCAGCAATTGTTTCTTCGCGCCGGCGAGCTGGAACTTTTCGCGAAATTTAAGCTGGGCCAAGTTTATTGTGACCGTAGAGTTGGCCGACTTCGCAATGCGATTGTAGAAAAATCCGTGATCGGGATCAAACAATCCTTGCCGATCGGCGGTCAGTATCGTCAATTTGCCGCCATACGGGTATCGCTTGTAAAACGGAGAAGCCGGTATGTTCCTTTTGGCGACCGTTCGGCCAACCTTCGTTTTGATTTTCCGAAATCGTTTCAGCACATTCGACCTCGATCCGTGAGTGGTTTCGTCCCCCGTTTACCGTGCCCACCGCGGCGTATAGCGTAAGTCTGTCGACGCTGCCAAGTTAGAGATTGAATGTAAAAAATTTGGCGGAACATTTGCGTTGTCTAACGCCTTCCCACCCCCGGAAAAACATAGCAGCACAAAAGGCGATCATTGTCCTGCACCAGGGCCGGAAGCGTTGGTCGTGCTGTGACAAGCCCGTGCGACGCGCGATGCCTCTATCCACCTCAATTGAGCTTTCGAACTTGGCGGGAGTTTCTTCGCAGTCTATTAAGCGCCGTAAGCCAGCCTTGGATAGGGCAATGCGGTAAAGACAGTCTGCCTGCTTACACGCCTATGCCACGACAGGTAGACTGATTTCAAGGCGAGGGTTTTTGCCGATGACGACCAGCCATGTTTCGCCCGATAATGTCGTGCCGGGCAAACCCCAGCTCGGCGCATTCCGTCGCCTCGAGCGCTCGTTGCGGCCACGGCTGCAAAGCCTTCGCGACGTAGTCAGGGAGCCGTTTCTTGCCTGGGCGCATCCGGAAGCCCTCGCCTTCTACCGCAGGGCCGTGGCAACCGCATACCTGCCGGACGACTTGATCGACGTGGTCCCGCAACTCAAGATCCTGTACCTGGCAACGCCGAAGGCGGCCAGCAGCCGCATTCGAAGCAACCTTGCAGCCATGATCGGCAACGACACCGTGTCGGGGTGGCGCAGCGACCAGAACTGGAAGGTCCACAACCGAAAGGCGTCACGGTTGCAGGCGCCTCGCCATGGCATCGTGCAGTTCCACCACATGGCGACAAGTGCTGAAGCCTTGCGATTTACCTTCGTTCGCAATCCCTACACCAGGCTGTTGTCGTGCTGGGCCGACCAATATCGCGACCGTCCCCTTGTGCCTGGCTATGGCAGGGTCGAGGTCTATCTGGCCCACCGCGAACGGGCCGATCCGGCGCTGCCTGTCGGCGCTGACAAGAGCCTGTCCTTTGCAGATTTCGTCGCCTTTGCCTGCAAGACGTCCACATGGCGCATCGACAAACATTGGCAGAGGCAAAGCGACATTGTCGAAGTTCCAGGAGTTGCGTTCGACCTCATCGGCAAGACCGAGACTTTCGCAAAGGATTTCGAACGGGTTCTCGATCATGTCGGTGCAGGCGACGATATGCGGCGCGCGGCGATGCCGCCCCTGCACACCTCCTCGCGTCGCAGGCTTGCCGACTACTTCACGCCAGAACTGGCGGATTCCATCTATCGCGCATATGAGCGCGACTTCGATCAGTTTGGCTATCCGCGCGCGCTTCCAGAGTGAAAATATCGGGCGTATCGCTCAAAGGTACCCGAAAGCCTGCATCAGGGGCTTCCCACGGCCCTCGGTAAGCTCCGCCAATTCCTGCTGACCAAGGTCGGTCTTCCATCGTCCGCGCCCGTCATAGATCGGCTGATTGACCTGCTGGTTGCGGAGTGCAGTATGTTGCTTCTCAAGTTCGACTTCGGCCGGCTTGAACCATTGCTGCGGCTTCCTGTGATAGTCGAGCAGGTCCGGGCTGAAGGGCAGGTTGAGAAAGCCGCAGATGCGCTCGACGATCTTGGCCGGATCCTCGACCAGATCCTCGTAGCGATAGATCAGTACATCCGGCTGTCCTTGTTCGGCGAGAACGAGCGCATTGTCGCCGATCCAGCGGTCGAGCGCCTCCCTTGGATCGCCAAGACGCTTGGCCAATGACGCCACGACGTCGCGCCCGTCCCGCACCGGCATCACGAAACGCGCCCCGGGCACGAGGCGGCGAATACGGCCGACGCGACGGATATGCCGCGGCGTTTTTTCAAGCAGCAAGGTCTTTCCGGCACCGCGCGCCGCGCGCTTCAGCTTCCAATAGCGAAACATCGCCAGCGGCGTCCATTTGAAGAAGACATTGGTTTCCTGGAACGGCAGGTAGACGTCGGGATGGGCTGCGAGGATCGTCGCGATCAACGTCGTGCCGCTATGACCGCAGCCGCATATGAATCCGGTCCGCATCACCATGTCGGCAGTGCTCCCATGGCCCGACCCCGCTCCGTCACGGCGAAAAAGAAATGCTGGCAGCCTTGAGGGTGGCTATGCGGAGGCATTCGAAAACTTGGCGCCTTTCAGGAAACCGGACAATACCGCCTCCTGATAGCTTTCCTCGGATTGCGAAGCCACGGCCGTTCGCTTCCAGCTTTGTGGAAGACCAAATCCCTGCTTCTTACGTTTGAGCGTGCTTGCCGGCAAAACATTGCGATATGCGTATTTAAGCCCGCCCTTAAGCTGGCCATCCTTGTAAAGAAACGACTCCGGCAGGCTGAACGCATATTCGATCATCGTTCGCGACAGGAACGGGATACGCGCTTCGAGCGAAACCGACATGCTCAACCGATCGACCTTGGTCAGGATATTGTTGGGCAGACTGGTATGAAAATCGAGATATTGCAGGCTGCGCAACGGTCCGAGTTCCGGCTTCCACCACGCCCTGAGATGGGCGAGTTCATCATAGTCAGCAGCGATGGCAAGGCATTCGCGATAGACGTCGCGCTGCCATCTCGTTCTGCCGGAGCCAATGGCGATGGAGAGCTCGACCGGGTCACGCGTGGTGATCAGGCGCAAATTGCGGTCCTTCAGGCGCCACCCGCTCTGTGAACCGAACGGGACGAAACGTTGCTTCCTGCGAATGCCGCTAAACCGCTTGTATGAGCGATAGCCGCCGAAAAGCTCGTCCCCGCCATCGCCCGTCAGCACGACGGTCCTGTCGCGGCTGGCAAATTCGCAGACACGAAACGCCGGGATGGCGGCCTTGTCGGAAAGCGGCTCGTCATACCATTCCCGCGTGCGGTCGAAGACGTCATCGAGCTCTGTCGGCTGCAGGATCCGGATCGCGTGTTCGGCGCCGAACAGCGCCGCGACCTTGGCCGCCTGCGCGCTCTCGTCAAATCTCGGATCTTCGAAGCCGATCGAAAACGCCTTTGCCGTGGGGTTCACCGCAACGGCATGCGACAGGACAATCGCCGAGTCTATGCCGCCACTGAGAAAATAGCCGACCGGCACATCGCTCACCATGTGAGCGGCAACGCTCGCCTGCATGCGGTCCCGCAGCCCGTCGGCCAGGCGGTCGTCATTGTCCGAGCGGAGTTCGGTAGGCATGGTCCAGTAACGCCCGACATCGACGCGGCCGGTTTCCAGATCGAATGTCAGCCGACTTGCGGCCGGAAGTTTGAAGATATTGCGGTAAAGGCTTTTGGGCGCTGGAATATAGCGGCATGCGAGATAGTCCAGGACAGCCGTCTCGTCGATCGGCGGCAGATCGTCGCCGAGCCAGGTCTGCAGCGCTTTGAGTTCCGACGCCCAGGCAAATCGGCGTCCCGAATGGAAGTAGAAGAACGGCTTCATGCCCGGCCGGTCGCGGATCGCATGCAGCTTGCGGCGTTCCCCGTCATGGATCACGGCCGCATACATGCCGTCCAGCTTCTCGCAGAGCCCTTCGAGCCCCCACACCCGATAGCCATGCAGCACAACTTCGGAATCGGACTGCGAGGTGAATACGCAGCCTTTGGCAATCAGATCGGCGCGGAGCTCGCGATAGTTGTAGATCTCACCATTGACCGTGATCGCGAACTTCCCGTCGGCGCTGACCATGGGCTGATTGCCTGCCGCCGAGAGGTCGATAATGCTGAGGCGCCGAAACCCGTGATAGAGATCGCTGGTGACACGTGCGCCGCCATAATTCGGGCCGCGGTGCACAAGCGTGTCGCGGGCCTGGTCGGCACGATGGATATCGTCGGGCGAAAAGCCCTCGGCACGATAGACGCCGAACAATCCGCACATCATTGGCTCCGCAGGAAGATCTTCGGTTCGAAAGCTTTTTGCCGGCTCCGCCAGCCGGGCCAGACCAGTATAGGAAACTGCCTGGATGCTCAACCGCCCTGCTGATTTGTACGGTCAGGCTCGAGCGGCCTCGAGCAGGCGCCTCATGTTCTTCTCCGCCTCGTCCATCACCTCGGCCCAGGGCCGTAGGCGGCCGTGATCTGGGGATCGGCCCGGGCCGAGCGCGCGGGCCGATAGAACTCGCATGATGGATCGCTGTGGCCAGCCAGACCTGCTTCTCGGCCTTCTCGAACCGGAGAGCAGAACCTAGATGGCAAAAAAGGCATCGGCATATGAGGCAAAATCGTAGCTATCGGCGTCGTGCCGCTATGTCCGCATCCGCAGACAAACCGATGCATCGGATCAATTCACACCTGCCCCTGTCGCCGATATAAGATATGCCATGCCGCAGGAAGGCCTCATCGAGCCGCTTCCAGTAATCGAGCCGCGCAAGTACATTGTCGCAGAAGGCTACATCATCTACGCTGAGGTAGTCCAAATAACCACCGACCTTACCTTTTCGAACCTTGAAACTTTCCGGGTCGTCAGGATTGCGTGGTCGCAATTTTCCGCCATAGCGCGCACCCAGTTCTCCTGAGATTTCAGATTGCTGCATTCGTTTGAACGACCTACTGACGACCACATCAGCAAGGTTGGACTCGTCGAAGGACTTTCCCACAAAGTTTCCGACACTGCGCAAAGCGTCGTTTGTATCCCGCTGCATATCTTCATAGCGCAGAAGCGCAATTTTTCGCATGTAACTTGCGGCTGCGAACCACTGCAGATTGAAAAGGGCAATCTTCTCGACGCCGTGTTTGGGGCTCCTTACACATTCGCCTATCGGACCTGCTCCCAGCTGATGGCGTTTGCAAACCTGAAAATATCCAGACACCACAGTGTCGCGGGGGTCTCGCGTCAGAAATAGGATCCGCTGCCGTTTGTAGCGTGATTTGTCGGTGCTGATCTGTGCAATGTCACGCAGCTCCTTGTGGTCGGAACCATCATGCGTATAAGCCGCATTGACGCCCAGATCGTCAAGCATTACGCGCAGCCACGTCCGCCCGGACTTGGGAAACGAGACGACAAGGAGTGGCGGCCTTTTTGCAAAGAAGTTGGACAACAATCTCAACTTAGGCCTCCGATTGCGAGCACTTTGATTGCGCAAAATCAGCGGTTGTAAATATCGATCAAAGCATTGGCGATCCGTTGCGAAGCTGGCATCTTTGGATCAATCGACAGATTGGCATTGAGGAAGTCCCGGCTTTGCTCAAAATAGGTCGGTCTTGACCTGACCGCAGCAAGGATATCGTCGACGAGTTGATGCTCCGACCATGTTGGTTTGAAAGCGCCCATAGGACTGTCGAACTCGACCATCGGCGAAACCAGCGGAAAGAGCACCACCGGAATGCCGCAGGCGATCGCTTCGTAAACCGTGGTGCTTGGGCGAGTTACTAGCGCCAGGGCGTCCGGGAGCAGTTGTGCGAAGTCTACGGGCGATTTGTTCGGCATGTCGACTTTTGCGAACATCGTGGGATGGACACTAATGACATGGGCAAGGCCGAGTTTCGCACATGCGGCTGCCACCGCTTCAATCGATTGGCGGTCTGCGAGGTCTTCGATATCCCCCTTGAAGTTCACCAGCACGAAAAGCCCTTCATCGTGCCTGGCGCCCGCGTTTTCGACAGCACGCTCAATTACCGGGGAGCCGACAATGTAGGTCGGTTGTCGTCGTTGCTGCAGCGCTGCCGGTCCCATCGACAGGATGTAGTCAGCTCTCACAAATCGATGCGGCTGCAGCAGTCTCGCACCTCCGATGAGGCCGACCACACGGACCATTCCGAAGTTGATAGAATCTATGAACCGCCTAAAGAATTGCGGTGCATAGTCATTTCCAGTCACCAGCATGTCGCAGGGTCTGATCGTCCGCTTGAGCTCAGCAAAGCTGATATGCGACATTCCCCGGGCGTTTAGTTCAGGGCGTGCGACGCCGCCGCGTTTCAATCCGTCAATATGCGCGAATACGCATTGAATGCCGCCGTCGACCAGAAGTTGAGCCGCATCAGCCAGCAGACGAACATTGTTGCGATTGTGTGGGACGAAGTAGACCGTCCTCGTCTCTGCCCTGCCGCGAGCGTAGATACGCCCCCGCCTGAACAGGTTTCCTGGATGCACAAGCCTGTACACCGCGAGGAGCCGCTGCACAAAGTCTTCGCTGATAAGAGAAGCCGACTTGTTCCCCGACCTACCCAAAGATATGCATCGCCCTCCAAGTCTTGAACCAGCCGCCAGCCGGCAGTTTACAGCGTTCTCGCCGTAAAAAAAGGCCCTTGACCACTTGGCTGCTGTGGCCTTCCTAGTGCGTTCGCGATGCCAGGCGTGGCGGAGTCAACTAGAGGCGATGAGTGAGCACATGTGGTGTCGCGCCTCGTCCATCACCTCGGCCCAGGGCCGTTCGCGCTTTGAGACCAGCACGGCCGAAGGATAGTAGGGCGTGCGGTCGCCCTCCACTGGCCACGAACGTTTGAAGCCGTCACCAAGGATGAAGACCGATGGGACGCCGAGGGCGCCCGCCAGGTGGGCCCCGGTGTTGCTGATGGTTACGACGGCGTCCATCGCTGCAACCTGCGCGGCGAACATGTCCATGTCGACAAGCTGATCCACGGTAGGGTCGTGCAACACACGTGTCGGGTCGCCATCGGTCAAGATTTTCAGGTCTGACTCGGTCCGGCCATATTGCAGCGAAACGAACCGAAGGTCCTGTCGGCCAAGCAGGGGACGCCACGCCGCCAGCGGCGGCAGGTCCTTGCCGGGATTGGAGCTGCCCCATGCGACGCCGACCAGCGGCCGGCCGTCCTCGCTGTAGCGGGCGCGAAGTTCAGCGACCCGCGCCGGATCCGGTTTAAGCGGGACGAAATGCTCCCGGATCGTCGCCTCATTGGTTTCGAACACAGCAGTCAGATGCTGGACGCCGGCAAAGGCCTGCGCCTCGGCGTAGGCGGCCTTGTTCCCGGGACCGACAGCCCGCACATCGGCAATGGGAAATGTCCGCTGAAACAACGGCACCAACCGATGCTCGACGAGCACGATCAATCGTGCGGCGCGGACGAGCGCGCGGCCGACGGAACTCGCATGATGGATCGCGGTGGCCAGCCCCTGCTTCTCGGTCTCCATCAGGTCGACGAGCAGTACCTGGCCCGAGACATCCTGGCCGAGCCACTCACGCTCGACACGGCCTTCAACGATATGGCGCCGGGCGATCTTGAGTTCGGCCGCCGGGCCGTAAGCGCCCATCCGCATCAGCGCCTTGCCGAGCTCGTCGAGCAGATGTACCTCGCCCCTCGACTTCGCGATCGATGCTAGCGCCAGGGCTTTCGGCAGCGCGGCCGACCAATCGCGCGCCTCGATGCTTCGCCGATAATCCGCCATCTGATCGGCAATATCGCCGTCACGCCAGCGAAGGAAAAGCTGCCGCCGATGACTGCGGAACCAAACCTTGTATTTGTAGCCGGCAAGCGCGATAGCGCGGCGGAACCGGAGAAGAAATCGGCTATCGGCCATCAGCAACTCCACTGATGATTTGCCTGATCCGTCCACCTGCTTCCTGCATTGCGGACGCCCATGCCTGGCCGCCTTTTCTGACCAGTCGAACGCTTGGATATGTGGCCACGGTCTCGCCGAAGGCGGGCCACGACAGCCGAAACCCGTCGTCGAGCATGACGACCGTTGGGACGCCAAGCGCCCCCGCCAGATTGGCGCCGGTATTGCTGATCGTCACCACGGCATCGAGCGCAGCGATTTGCGCGGCAAAGCGGTCCATATCCGACAACTGGTCGACGGAAGCGTCATGGATGATGCGTCCCGGCACCCAGTGCTCGAACTCGGAGAGCGCCGGCCCGACATCGCCATATTGCAGGCTGACGAAACGTCCCGGCAGGCTGCCGAGCAACGCCCGCCAATCGTCCAGGGCCGGCAGGTCCTTGGCCTTGTTCAGGCTTCCCCAGGCAAAGCCGATCAGAGGACCGGGGCCGCGATCGAGGTAGGTGCTGCGCAACTCGGCGACCAATCGGCGGTCCGGCTCCAACGGGACGAAGGGCGCGCGTGCTGCCGGTTCATCCGGCCAGAAGTGCTTCGCCAGTGTCTCGAAGCAGGCGAAGACATCGGCGTCCACCGCCGCCACCTCCCCCTGTTCCTCCAGCCTGAGATCGAGCGCAGGATATGTTCGGCGATAGAGTGGCACCAGTCGCGGCTCGACCGAGACGATGCATCGCTCGGCAGCCGCGACCACCGGGCCAAGCAACGACGCGAACTGAAGGAAAATCGCAAGGTCGCCTTCGCGGCGCTCGACGGCAAGCCTGCGACCCGCAAGATCACTGCCATCCCATTCGGGCCTGCCTGGCATTTGCTTGCTCGACGCAATCAACTGCCAGGCACGGTTTCCGCCGCCGAGACGTCTGAGCCCACGCCCGGCTTTCTTGACAAGCCCGCGATCGCCAAGCTGCTCACCGAGCAGGCCGAGTGCCAGCGCATGGTCCCGGGCCGCCTTCCAGTCGCTTCGCTCGACGCTCTCCGCCATCAGCCTCATATGCCGTTCGACGCTTTCGTTGGCATGACGCGAGGGCCGTTTAAGAAGTTCCTTTGCTCGATCAAAAAGCGTCTGTAGCCGCTTGCCCGCGCCTGCTTGCGGGCGCAGGTCCGCAGCTTTTGCTTTTTGAAGGACGGATCGTCTGTTCGGCACGGCGATCCTCAACAGGCAGCGTCGGAATGCGTCGTCAAGATCGACGAGAGTCTTTGACCAACCTCGTCGAGCACCACCGACCACGCGCGCCCTTCCTTACGAATGACGACGCCCTTCGGATACCAGGGCGTTCGATCGCCGATGACTGGCCACGCCGTCTGAAAATTGTCGTCGATCAGGAAAATAGTCGGAATACCAAGTGCTCCGGATAGATGAGCCGCCGTGTTGCTGATCGTCACGACGGCATCGAGCGCTGCGACCTGTGCAGCGAAACGGTCCATATCGACCATCTGGTCAACGCTGTCGTCATAGATAAGACGCGCGTCATTGCCATTGCGCAGGCGCCGCAGCGCCGGCTTGATCTGTCCGTACTGAAGCGAAACGAATGTCGCTTGTGTCTGGGCGATGAACCGTGCCCATTCGGGGAAGTCAGGCACGTCCTTGGTGTGGGATTTGCTACCCCAGGAGAGGCCGACCAGCGGCAGATCCGTGATCGAGCGATAATGCTTGCGGAATGTCTCGACGAGCCCAGGATCTGCTCGCAGCGGCACGAAGTCGGCGGCAAGTTTCTCGGCATCGCGTCCGAACACCCAGGCGAGATCTTCGAAGGTCGCACGTTTGTCGCCGATCACATCCTGCTGCGCCGGGACCACGGTCGCCTTCGGGAACGTTCGCTGCAGAATTGATATGAGCCGCGGCTCTGCCCGAATTGTTGCACTTTGCGCATAGGCAGCGGCGGCGCCGGCCAGTCGCGCGTGGCGGATAACCCGGCCAAGGCTGCGCGGGTCATCCTCCACAAGATCGATCAGCAGTGTATCCGAACCGAGGTTCTCCCCGGTCCACTCGTTGGCATTTTTCCCCTTCCGCAGCCGGCGAGCGGTAAGCCGAAGCTCGGCCGCCCGGGCGAAGTTGCCCAGCCGTTCGAAGGCCTGTCCTGCCTTCTGCATCAGCTCGGGGTTGCGGGAACGGTCAGCCATGATGGCCATTTCATTGATACTTGCTTCAAGGCCTGTCCAGTCCCTGCGCGCGATCAGCGCGTCGGCCTTGGCCTGCAGCTCAAGAACCGAATGAGGCTTGGAGCCGGCAAACAATGTCCGCGCGGCCTTTGTGTATCGGCGCAATCGCAGGCCTATCCCAGCAATCACATACCTGACATAGGAACCGTGATAAAAACTGGTCATCGCCGTCAGCGCAAAACGCTTTGCCGCAGCTGCTTGCTGCCCTCGACGATCGGGCCGGACGCCTCCAGGTGAAAGATCGAGCGATAAATTTCGCTGCGCCTGGCAAGCTCGTCATGAGTCCCGGCGTCCGCCAGAATGCCAGCGTCAAACACCAGGATGCGATCGGCTGCCTTGATGGTTGAAAGCCTGTGCGCAATGCAGATCACCGTGCGCTCGAATGCATCGTCGAAAGCAGCCTCCATGACCGCCCGTTCGTTTTCGCCGTCAAGCGCGGACGTTGCTTCATCATAGACGATTACCGGAGCATTCTTGAGCAGCGCGCGCGCGATGGCGACGCGTTGTTTCTGCCCGCCCGACAGGTTGGTGCCACTCGGCCCGACAAGAGTGTCGAGCCCGTTTTCAAGGCTGGAGGAAAAGCTGGTGACCCGGGCGAGGTCCGCCGCGGACTCGATTTCCTGATCGGTGGCGCCCGGGCGTCCGTCGCGGATGTTGTCGCGGATCGAGCCTTCGAACAGGAAGACATCCTGTGACACCAGTGCGATATTGTCGCGAACGTCGGCGAGGCCGATCTTGGAAATGTCCTTTCCGTCGATGAGGATCCGGCCCTTGTCCGGCTCAATGAGGCGCAGGATCAGATTGACGATGGTGGTCTTGCCGGCGCCGGAGCGGCCGACGATCGCCAGCTTCTCACGGGGCCGTACCTCGAAGGAAACGCCGTGCAGCGCCGGGCTGTTGCCTTCGTAGGAGAAGGCCACATCTTCAAAACGGATACCGCCCTCGACATCGGTGAGGCGCTCGCCGGCGGTTGCGAGTTGTCGCTGCTCGGGCGTATCGATCAAATCATACATCTGCTCAACCGCCACCATCTGCTTCTGGATATCGACATTGACGCGGGCCAGCCGCTTGGCGGGCTCATAGGCAAGCAGAAAGGCGGTTATGAAGGCCATGAACTCGCCCGGGGTCTTGCCGTTGCCGAGGGTCTGCCAACTGGCATAAATGACGAACAGCCCGATGATCACGCCGCCGCCGGTCTCCATCAACGGACTCATCAACGCTGACGTCCGGTTTATCTGGATGCCGCGCCTTTCCATCTTGCCGACGGCCTTTGCGAAGCTGGCGACCGCCTTGTCTTCGAGCTGAAAGGACTTGATGGTCCGGATACCTTCGACGGCTTCCGTGCCGATCGACTGGACCAGTGCAGCCAACTCCGTCTCGCCCCTTGCCAGCGCCTTGAGCTTCCTGGTTATGGCGCCCACCGACAGGAACAGCAGCGGCAGAACCGCCACGGATATCAGCGACATCATCGGATCCTGCTTGACCATGACGCTTGCCAGGCCAATCAGCGTCAGCACATCGGAGACGGTGCTGCTCGTGAGCGTCAGAATAACGGATGACCCGGCGCGCGCGTTGAACATGATCTTGGAGACGAATTTCGCCGGATGCTGATTGGCGAAACGACCGATGTCGAAACGCACCATTCGAGAAAACTGGCGGTTTTGCAGGTCCGAGACGATAGCCCGGCGAATCTTTCCCGTCGTGATGGTCTGGCAATAGGCGGCTGTGCCCTTAACCAGGAAAATGCCGATGATTACGGCGCTGATACCCCATGCGGCGGCAGCGTTGCGTTCCACATAGATGCTATTGACCATGGTGCTCATGATCCAAGCCGACGCGGCGGTCGTCGCCGCAACGGCGATCGAACACAGCAAACCGGCGAGATACAGCGTTTTGTGCGGCGGCAGGTTCTCGATGATCAGACGCTTAACCAGCGGGTATGCCAGCACCGCCGAAATTCGTCTCTTTGCGCTCATTCCATTTCCCGATGCGATGTGCGTTGGTACCGGAGGGCCTCTGCTCTCTGCCGACCCGCACGATTTCGGGACGCCGCTTGAGCATCCGCGATAGTTCATATCCTATTCCATGTCTGTGGCTTCGTTCGGAGCCGCAGTCAATGCCGAACCCGACTCATTGAATGGCGACCGTCAAGGCTGCCGCACGGGCTCAATCGGCTCGGCGATACGCCGCGTCCTTGACAAGCTTTGTTCCTTCGGCTCAATCGTTTGCCAATAGCTTGGGTGCATTCTCGTGGTGGGCGAAAATAGTGTCTGACATTCACAACGTGCCCTCCAAGAGGGCTGCGGCCAATGGTTGGTTTTCCGACTTGGTGTGTGCATCGACGTTCTTTGGGGTGGTATTTCCCGTCGGATTTGCACGCCGGTTGGTCAGAGTGATCTGCCGACGGCTCCAAAGAACGCATTCCAATGATACATTTTGGATTGAACGAAGAACCAAGAACGATTTGAACTCGATGACCAATCAGTTTTGAAGACAATATTATGACCAATATATTGGGCATATCGGCTTTCTACCACGACAGCGCGGCCTCCCTCGTCGTCGACGGCGCCATCATTTCGGCGGCCCAGGAGGAGCGGTTCACCCGTCGAAAAGCCGACGAACGCTTCCCCTCAAACGCCATTCGGTCCGTTTTGCAGACCGGCGGTGTCTTGCTGAAGGATGTGGACTACGTCGTATTCTATGAAAAGCCGCTGCTAAAATTTTCGCGTCTGCTTGAAACCTATCTCGACGCCGCTCCTAGCGGATTCGATTCATTCCGAAAGGCGATGCCCGCTTGGCTGACGGGAAAATTATTTCAGAAGAGGATCATTTTCGACGAACTCCGCAGAATCGACCGCGGCTTCAAGGATCCATCCCGGATCCTTTTTTCCGAACACCACGTGAGCCACGCGGCCAGCGCGTTTTTCCCGTCGCCCTTTAACGAAGCTGTGGTTTTGACTCTCGACGGCGTTGGCGAGAAAGCAACCACGACAGTTGCGATCGGCAGGGGCGCAACTCTTGATGTCGTGCGGGAATTGCGGTTTCCGCATTCGCTCGGGCTTCTATACGCGGCGTTCTGTTATTATCTCGGCTTCAAGATAAACAGTGGCGAATACAAGGTGATGGGGCTGGCCCCCTATGGTGTGCCTCGGTTCAAATCGCTGATCCTGGAAAAGCTGGTCGACCTGAAGGAGGACGGAACCTTCCGTCTCGACCAAAGCTATTTCGCGTATGCCACTGGACTGAAAATGACGAACGCACGGTTCGCCAGCCTCTTCGGACAGCCCGTAAGGCGCCCTGATACCGATCTTTTAACTGATTTTCACATGGACGTTGCCGCGTCCATCCAAGCCGTCGCCGATGAGATCGTTCTTCGGCTGACCCGCAGCTTGGCACGAGATTTTGCAATTCCCAATCTGTGCATGGCCGGCGGTGTGGCGCTTAACTGCGTGGCGAACGGCAAAGTGCTCAGAGATGGTGCCTTCAAGAGAATCTGGGTTCAGCCCGCAGCCGGCGACGCAGGAGGCTCGCTTGGGGCCGCACTCGCCGCCTGGCATCTTAAACTCGGCGGTGAGCGGGTTATAGCCAAGCAAGATTCCATGAAAGGGAGTTATCTCGGTCCGGAATTCGGTCAGAGCGAGATCGAAGCGCAACTCAACCGAGCCAAAGCCGTTTTCGAAGTCATGCCAACCGACCAACTGATCGATGCCACGGCTGCGGCGCTGGCCGACGGCAAGGCGGTGGGGTGGTTCCAGGGCAGGATGGAATTCGGACCACGGGCGCTTGGCAACAGATCCATCCTTGCAGATCCGCGGTCGGACCATATGCAGAAGACGCTCAATCTCAAGGTCAAGTTTCGCGAGAGTTTTCGTCCGTTCGCCCCCTCAGTCCTGTCGGCACATGTGTCGGACTGGTTCGATCTGGAGGGTGAATCGCCTTATATGCTCCTCGTTGCTCCGGTTAAGCAGAGCCGTCACCGCGCGATGACTGCATCCGAGGCCGCTATGTTCGGAATAGACAAGCTGAACGTCCGTCGGTCCGAGATTCCTGCCGTCACGCATGTCGACTATTCGGCCAGGATTCAGACGGTGCACGTCGAGACCAACCCGCTATACCACGCGTTGATCACCCGGTTTGAAGCGCTTACCGGCTGTCCTGTCTTGGTGAACACCAGTTTCAATGTGCGCAGCGAGCCGATTGTATGTTCCCCGACGGATGCTTTTCGCTGCTTCATGGGAACGGATCTGGACGTGCTGGTGGCTGGTAACTGCGTTCTCCATAAGCCGAAGCAGGATTCCGCCCTCGCGATGGACTACCGAAATGAGTTTGAGCCCGATTGAACGCGCGAACGAAAGGCGTTGACCTGGTGTCGAGATGAGCGTGGTCAAAAAACAAATCTGGAGAGCGCGGCGCACTGTGCGCCAAGGCCTCGTTATGCTTTTGGGCGACAGGGCGCTGCTCCAGATCGGTTACCCCGGTTTGATCGCCAAATGGGCTGGTTGCCCGCCACCTTTGGTTCGGCCACACCCCTACACTCTATATGAGCTGCACCCCGCGTGGGACTCAGGCAACGGCAGATCGAGACACAATAGCCTGGGCTTCCGGGGCCCGGAAACCGCCATGCCGAAGCCGGAGCAATGTCTAAGAGTTGTTTGTATGGGAGAGTCGTCCACTTATTGCACCGGAATAGAAAACGACATTCACACTTATCCATACCGGATGGGCGAATACCTGAAAGCTCTCAATCCGGAAGTCGAAATAGACGTTGTTAACGCAGGAGTTGGAGGTTATACTTCTATCGAGAATGTTTTAAGGCTCCTTTTCCACGTAGCACCATTGTCGCCTAATCTTATCGTATATTACTATACCCACAACGATGTTCACCCTCGGCGACTGGAAGGACTGTCTCGAGACTACAACCAGTATTCCTGCTCCTGGTTCGAGCCACCATCAGGTGGCGGGCTTTCGGGTTGGTTCAAAAGACGGCAAAATCTGGCGACCGCGTATGTCGGGAACATTGTTCGACGTCGAGGCGATGGACGTCGAAATTCGAAGCACATTGCGCACAATCCACCAGACGCGTTTCGCGCGAACTTTAGTGCACTGGTCGTCCTCGCAAAGGCAGCCGGAGCCTCGGTTCTCTTCGTAAACCCCAATTATCGGCAGGAAGACCCAAACGATCCCGCTGCAAACGCGGTTTGGGAACACAGACGCATTGTGGAAGACATAGCCAAGCGAACCGGCGCCTCGGTCGTTGATCTCCATGGATCGTTGCCTTACCTTTGCCAACGCAGCGAGACTTTGGATAGAAATTATTACGACGAGGTGCATTTCACCGAGAAGGGAGCGGATTCCGCTGCCAGGATTGTTGCCAACGCGATTATGGAACAGGGTCTTCTGAACTTTTCCAAAGAGAAACCTCTAATATACTGACGTATACGAGAGAAAAACTATGAATGTTTTCCATGAATAGTATATTTTTTTGGACATCCGCTGCTTTGCTGGTTGTAGCCGCAATAGCATTGGTGCGGATGGTCATAAAAAAACGAGGAAAAGCTGACGAGGAAGCTGAGCCGGAGGACAATTACCCTCTCTGGTAGGCCCTAATCCCTCGGTCTGCCTTGGGTTACGCCAGACGTGCGCGAGAGAGATCCCCCGGTCCCAAGGGCGCGGCTCATGTTGCGTTGCCGATCCACCAAAGGCGATTTCTGCACAACTGTCGGGGTCAGCGGACAGCCCGACAGACGCCTTAATGAAGCGTGAAGCGGGACCAGACTGCGCCGCGACAACATGCGCCAAAAGAACCGCATCTGAG
Organism: Mesorhizobium sp. M0563; assembly: GCF_040321065.1. Classification (NCBI taxonomy): domain Bacteria; kingdom Pseudomonadati; phylum Pseudomonadota; class Alphaproteobacteria; order Hyphomicrobiales; family Phyllobacteriaceae; genus Mesorhizobium; species Mesorhizobium sp. M0563. The sequence goes on along the minus strand of NZ_JAMYQV010000007.1, from coordinate 148,951 downwards.
GTCTGACGTCGTTCGAATAGTCAATCTTGAATCCTTCTGATTGCAGCTAGCCGCGAAGCGGACTACATGTCCGGCATTGCGGTTGGGGCCAGCTGTGACCACTATGGAGCGACTGTGCCATTTCTGGAGCGAGTTAAACGAAGGTACCTTCGGATACGCAATCGACTCGGATACGCCAAACCTGTCCGTCTGATGGCGTCGGATAAATTGAACGCGAAGTATGGCGACTTTGTAAGCTCTGGCGCCATTACTATACGCAAAACCCCCGTATTAACTTCTGACGATATATTCTTCACGATGGGGAGTTGCTTTGCGCAGGAAATTCGACGCGCGTTGACAAACAGACGCATCGCATGCGTCCCGTCCTACGGAAATATCAGCTTCGACCCCGCGGAGGCCATTGTAGATGAGCTGCCTCGGCAGGAACATATGAACTTCTACAACACTTTCACTGTTCGCCTCCAGCTCGAGCAAATGCTTGGCGTGTGGGATCAGGCAGACGACGACTGGTGGCAGGTCAAGAAACGCGTCCCTTGGGGCTCGGCCAGCTTTCAGGACCCGTATCGGCGCGGTATTTTCGCCAAATCTCCGGAAGTTCTCAAAGAGGTGATCGGGAGCGTAAACCGGGAGATGCGGGCTGGCTTCGATGCCGCCACGGCATTCATATTCACCTTTGGAATGACCGAGGTCTTCATCAACAAGGCCAGTGGCAAAGCAGCAGCGCAGAAGCCGCTCTATCTCGGCGGCGGCGGAATGCAGGAAACAACGCTTCACGTCAGCAGCTTTCAGGAAAACTACGCCAACGTGATGGCTGCCGTGGACATGGTCCGTGAACGCAAACCCGATGCGCCGATAATTCTCACGGTCTCACCGGTTGCATTGGCGCGCACATTTCAGGACGCGGATGTCGTCACCGCGAGCACTGAAGGCAAGTCCGTTCTTCGCGCCGTGCTTGGTCAAGTCTGCCGGGAACGGGACAATGTCCATTATCTTCCCTCGTTCGAGCTTGTCACCTATGGGGGCCTTGCTCGTAGCTACAGAGAGGACTTGCGGCACGTAAAGAACTCAGTCGTCGACGAGATCGTTGAGCAGTTCTTCAATGCCTATTTTGCTCCGTCTCAGGTGCCATCAAGCGAGAATTGATACCCGTGCCCTGCCGATTTCCATCATGGCTTTCGGCGACGTCCTCGCTTCATCCGATGGAGAGCCGCCGCAACCATTCAGGACTAGCTTGCCTTTACGACAATCGCCTGCCCCGTTGGAAGTTCGATAATGCCTTCCGGGCGGTTTTCGAAGAATTGGTCAAAGGCCTTTCGGGCTCCAGGACAGAGCGCGGAGCCGTAGTCATCGCATATGATGATGCCATGTGCGCACACCCGATCGTAGAAGAAGGCAAGCGCGTCACGCGTCGGCTCGTATAGATCGACGTCAATATGGACCAGGGCGAAACGCCGGTCGGCTACGCTGGGAAAAGTTTCCGGTATCCATCCCACATGAAAAGTTGTGTTGCCGAAGTCCGAAATATTCTCTCTGGCTACCCTCTCGTCAGTGCTGAGATCGCCGGACTTCCACGGCGTTTGGCCGTTTCGCTTGCGATCCTCTGCGGTCGGTTCCGAGAGGCCGGCGAACGAGTCGAAAAGGTGATAGTGCCGTGGCCGAAGATCGCTCATCAGCATGAATATCGTCGACCGGCCTTGCCTTACGCCGCATTCGGCCACATCGCCGTCGATCCGCTCGATCGATCGTAGGCAGCTTTGCAGGACAAAAGCTCGCGGATCTGGAATCCCGCGGATGTTTTTGACCCGCTGCAGTGCCTTGCGGAAAAATGGCTGGTCCTTCCAGACCATATGGCTGGAATAGACATAGAAGCCGTATCTGTCCGCCTTCTTCTGTGCGATCTTATACCAAGCCACGCCTCGGCGTTTGTTTGAAAAAACAGCAAGTGCCGCGTCTCTCAATTTCACCTGTATCCTCCAGCATTCGGTATGTGTTCTGATGACGGCAGAGAGAAACTCTGCCGTCATCAGACGCGAAATGACGTCGAGTTCCGACTGAAGGACATGGCCTTATCCCGCAACGAAGCGCTTCCGGTGCACGTAATAAGCCAAGATCGGGAATGGAACTCCCATGCACTGCGACTCAAGATCACGGTCACGTACCAGGCCGGTCCGGAAATTGGTCGATTGCCAGCGGAAGTTAGCACACTGCCCGGCTTAATCTGCGCGCCGCAACGATGGCGCGGCACCTCCTCATCACATATTTGCGCACAGCAGGGCAATGCCCGCAGCAGATGTGCGTCGAAAGTGTCAGGCGCCCTCGTCGCGCCTGGAGCGTCAGAGAGCCCAACTCGGCGACCAGGGAGATCAGGCCGTCGCGATCGCGGATCAGTCTCGCCGCGCTCGCCTTGGTCAGTCCCCTGCCCTCGAGATCCTGGAACGCTACGGTAGCCCTGGGCCGACAAACGGGAGCATAAATAGTTCCCCTGTCGGCAAGGCAAGCCATGTTTGTTCTTGCTTTGTGCCGGCAGCTATGCTACTAATTTGCTTATGGTGCTGATTTGCGCCAACGACCGCCTTGCCGCGACATGCGGTTTTTCAGCCAGGCTCGACAAAGCTCGCCCGCATTGCGGGCCCTTTGGCCAATCACGGTCGAGTGCCAGCCTTTTCGGCAGCTTCCGAGAAGGGAAATCGGAATAGCAGCTTCCGGTTCTCGTCGCAGATTTCGAAGGAAAGACCTGTCAGGGGCTGCCGCTGAGCAGGCCCTCGGCCAGGATTTCCTTGGCCGAAGCCATGGCGTTATCCTGAGCCGCGGACAAACCGTCCAACTCCTGACCCTCGAAATCTTCCGTCAAGCGGCCGTCATTGTTTCGGAAGTGAAAAAAATATCTCGGCATGCCGGTTCCGGTTGGTCGGTTTATCTAATTTTAGCCTTCATGCGTCAGGTCGATCGAACAGCACCCCCAGCCCATGTTCGAACGCACATGCCGCAATCATGTCGTCCAAGGCTTTTCCGGAGACCGGGCAATTCGGCATGACAGCCCTGATGGCGATCTCAGCCGCTGCGGTAGAAACCTCATCGTGGCGCCTCTTCCTGGTCTCGATATATTGCTCGATCAGAATTTTCAGGCGCCGCGCTGCAATCTCGTCAACGACCATGGTTCTCCCTCGATTCGGCACAATGTCCGTCTTCCGGGGTCCGTCTTGCGGGTGAACGGTCCGCCGCCATTGGGTAGCAGCGGACCACTCGGCTGGGTGAGCCAACGGCCCGAGGCGGGGGTGTCTCGGACCGCCACCACAATAGCTTCGAGAGGCCACACGTTCCACAGGACGCTGCCGTTGGTAATTTTCGTACACTGAACATTGCCGCGGGCAGTCCGGGACTGTGGGATTTTTTGGGCTAAGCCGCCGTCGCCGGATGCCGGATCAGCTCCGGCTTTGATAGCTGTAGATGCCGGCGCCGATCGCGACCGCTCCTACGGTTATCAGGATCGATGGCAGCCCCATCGACGTGGCGATGATCCCCCAGACGATGGCGACGGCAATTGCGCCGGCCGTTCCCAACACCAGTCTAAGCCGTTTCGACATTATCTGTTTCCCCCGAAAAGCGCATCTTTGGTCTTTTTCTGATCGAAATACCGCAATGCGGCACCATTGTCTGCGCTTTGTCCAACGTTTTTACGCCGCCCCTGAGCCCGACCGCTGAGGCGTAAGCGATCCGTATGCGGCCTTGTTGCAAACACCCGCTCGACAATGAGGAAGCTTGGGCGAAAGCCCGAGAAGCGAGGCGTCAGAAAGCGAGGTATCTATGCAAAATTTTCGGAATTTACTCCGGTTCACAATCATGGGCATGGCGGCCACGACAACCGCAATAGTCATCACAGGCCTTACCCCCGAGACAACCGAAGCGACTTTGATTTGCCATAGGGTGGTCTGCCAGAAGGCGAGCAATGAACGCAGTGCTTTCGGCACCAAATATCAGCGCAAGTGCACCTGCGAAAATGTAAGCGAGGGCGCTAACAACTATCCCTCCCCGCGCAACGCCAACAAGGGGCCCATCGGCGGTTCGAGCGGCACCAGCAGTTCAGGCGGCAGTAGTGGTTCGAGCGGCACCAGCAGCTCAAGCGGCAGCAGTGGTTCGAGCGGCACCAGCAGCTCAAGCGGCAGCAGTGGTTCGAGTGGCAGCAGCGGCTCGAGCGGCACCAGCGGCTCGAGCGGCACCAGTGGTTCAAGCGGCAGCAGCGGTTCGAGTGGCAGCAGTGGTTCAAGCGGCGGCAATGACGGAACAAGCAGCGGCGGATCCAACGGCAGCGGTGGAGTGTAGCAGCTGCTCAAGTGGCTCCAGCGGCGGCGGGTGGGCACACCACGTGACCCGTGCCGGCCGCCCACGACGATCAAACCCTCACGACAACGGGAGTAGTAGCTTGACGCTCCAACCGAAATCCGCGACCGCGCCCCTCACCGGCCTTGCAGGACTGCTTGGTCTTGCGCTGGCCGTCGGGGTGCTCGTCGACAGAAGCTGGCCTGTGCATTTGCAGGCCATGACTGTCATTGCAGCTACCGCGGCAGCGATGATCGCGGTCGACACGGCCTATTTCCAGACGTTTCGAAGGCGTTCAACGGGATTGCAGGCAAAGCCGATGCGAGCGCTTGAAGTCGAGCGCGTCATGCGCAAACTCATCGGCTTCATCGTCACGCTCACGACGATTGCCGCAGTCTACTGGATATTGCCGGAATACCGGCGTGAGTTTTACGCCCCCTACTGGGCAGCTCTCTACGACACCTTGCCGGCGCTGCTCGTCACCGCGCCGTTTTATGTTGCTTATGTCGATCGCCGGCAAACCGATCCGGAAGATTCATATGCCGAAATCGGTGCATTCGTCCTCGGCGGCGCAGTGCCGCAAAGGACTGAGCAGATACGCCAGCATGTGCGGGGCTGGATCGTCAAAGGCTTCTTCCTGCCGCTGATGTTCGTCTATCTGTGCTCCGCGCTAGGTTCGATCCTGGCCGGACTGGAACAACCGTATCAATTCGACATCATGCGCTGGCACGCTTTTGCAATCGATCTCCTGTTCATGGTGGACGTCCTTGTCGCGGTCGTCGGCTACATTTTCACGCTGCGCGTCCTCGACAACCATATCCGCACCGTCGAGCCCACTGTGTTCGGCTGGCTGGTTTGTCTTGCCTGTTATGAACCCATGAATGCCGCCACCCGTGCCTACCTGAATTACGAAACGGGCGCCAACTGGACGGCGGTGATGCCCACACCGGCGCTCCAGGTTTTCTGGGGATCGGCGATCGTCTTCTGCGTCTTGATTTTTGTCTGGTCCACCGTGAGCTTTGGCCTGAGATTTTCCAATCTCACCAACCGCGGAATCATCACCTGCGGACCGTATCGCTGGATCAAGCACCCCGCCTATGTTTCGAAAAACCTCTCCTGGTGGCTGGTCTCGGTCCCTTTCCTCACCGCCACGGGACCCGCTGAAGCGCTGCGGCACTCCGCCATCCTGCTCGGGCTCAACGCCGTCTATGCACTTCGCGCCATCACCGAGGAACGCCATCTGTCACGCGACCCCGATTACGCCGCCTATTGCGATTACATCGCCGAGAACGGTGCTGTAGCCCAGTTCAAACGACTGTTCGCGAAAGCGAGTCGGTCGCCGATCGGGCGTTCCGGCTGAATGATATCTTGTTTTGAGGGTTAGCGGCAGCTGGCGCTATCGTCGCAGCGCATCCGCGCGATGCCGATCCTCGCCGCTCACCGGCAACGGCCGATCGCCCTCGAGCAAGCGGGTGATCCGGGCGAAGCCGGCAAAAGCCTTTCTCGCTTCCTCGGCCGACATCCGGCCGGCCACGGCCGCAGCACAGCAATTCACCGCACATTGGTAAACCGGCCCGCGCCGCCCGGCCGGCCATTTTCGCAGGAATGCCATCGCTTCGGCAACGCTGTCGATCTCCTCCACAGGCTGTCCCTGTCCGCGCAAAATCCGCACGGGCGAAAAGAATTGCAAGCGGTCCATCATTTCCTCCCCGTCGACCGGATGCGTGCGATCGAACCCCACTAAACTCGCGAACTGGCCCTTTGGTTCCCGGCAAAAGAGGCTTGCCATGAAAAATGTTGGCTGGACGGCAAGCTCCGGCAGTCCCAATTGCGCGACATCTTGCCGTTGTACGGGAACGTTAGCGCGACTGATGCATTTCGATCCCACAAGCAGTCTTTTTGAGGGAAATGCCAAAACATGAGAATAGCCCATGTGGCGCCGCTCCATGAATCCGTGCCACCCCGGTTCTATGGAGGGACGGAGCGCATCGTCTCCTATCTGACCGAAGGATTGGTCGAGCTTGGCCATGACGTGACCCTGTTCGCCAGCGGCGATACCAAAACGTCGGCGAAATTGGTGGCGTGTCGCGAGCGTGCGCTGCGTCTCGATCCGCGCCCCCACAAATCCGAAACCGCGGCACATCTCTCTATGCTTGCCGAGGTGAGGAACCGTGCGCAGCAGTTCGACGTCATCCACTTCCATCTCAGCCACTTCCTGCATTTTCCTTTCTTCGAACACATGCCCGACCGGACGGTGACAACACCGCATGGCAGGCTCGACTATGTCGATCTGGCGCCGGCCTACGAACGTTTTCCGCGCTTTCCGATGATCTCGATTTCCCGCAGCCAGAGAGCCGGGCTCGCCAAGGCCAATTGGCTTGCGACCATCCATCACGGGCTGCCGATCGATGTCTACGAGCCGACTTTCGAGACGGATGCGGACGAGCCGTATCTGGCGTTCCTGGGCCGGCTGTCGCGCGACAAGCGCCCCGATCGTGCCATCGAGATCGCCTTGCGCTCCGGGCTGAAACTGAAGCTTGCCGCAAAGATCGGCGATGACGACCGCGCATTTTTCCACGACACTGTCGAGCCGCTGATCGACGGCGACCGTGTCGACTATATCGGCGAGATCGAAGAGGACAGAAAGGCGGAATTCCTCGGCAAGGCGGCCGGCCTGCTGTTTCCAATCGATTGGCCGGAGCCGTTCGGCCTTGCCGCGATAGAGGCGATGGCCTGCGGCACGCCGGTAATCGCCTGGAATTGCGGTGCCCTGCCGGAGATCATCGACCATGGCGTAACCGGTTTCCTTGTCGATACAGTCGACGCTGCGGTCGCCTCGATACCGGAATTGCTACGCCTCGACAGGCGTCAGGTGAGAGCCGTATTCGAGAACCGTTTTTCTGCCACGAGAATGGCCCACGACTATGTGGCAGCCTATGCGCGCCTGATCGGCGCTCCCGGTGAAGCGAGAGCGTCCTGATCGGCGTCATTGCGGAAGTTGAGAACGAAACGACAGAGTTTGTGACGAATGAATCAACTCGACGAGCGTAAGCTTGATCCCGCCGTAGCCCTTGCCTCTCTCGACGAGGTCGCGCCTCGGGAGCCGCACCGGCTGTTCGCCCTCAAGCAAGGCGACTGCTTCGCGGTGGCCGACGCCTATGGCGACATCCGCGGCGCCGGCGACGGCTTTTTCCGAGACGACACGCGTGTGCTTTCGGAATTTCGGTTGACGGTCGGTGGCCGGCAAATGTCACTGCTCGGCGCATCGCTCAGCCAGGACAATGTGCTTTTCACCTCGAACCTGACCAATCTGCCGATTCAGAGTGTCGGTGGCCGGGATATTCCGCAGGGCGCGATCCACATAGAACGCGTCAGGCTGCTTTGGCAGGACCGGCTGTTCGAGCGCATCACCCTTTCCAACTACAGCCAGGAATCGTCGGCCATTCGGGTTTCCTTGCATTTCGCAGCAGATTTCCGTGACATGTTCGAGGTGCGCGGCTCGACCCGGCCCAAGCGCGGGATAGCCCATGCCGCCGAGACCAGTCCGACGTCCGTGGTGCTTCGATATGACGGGCTGGACCAGCTTGTGCGCCTGTCGGCGATCTCGTTCTCGCAAGCCCCGGACAATTTGACCACCAACCGTGCGGATTTCCTGATTGCGGTGACTAAGCGCAGCAGCGAGGTCCTCTATATCGAAGTCGGCCCGGAAGTGGCGGAGACACCCGACCGCGACCGTTTTCGGGCTGCCGCCGCCCGCGCTCGCTTCGGCATGCGCGCCAAACGCCGCCACGGCGCGACGGTGCACAGCTCTGGCCGCGTCTTCAACGACTGGATCGAGCGCGCGCGCGCGGACGTGGCGTTGCTGACCACCGAGCTTGCAACCGGACCTTACCCCTATGCCGGCATACCCTGGTTCTCGACGGCGTTTGGCCGCGATGGGGTGATCTCCGCACTGCAGATGCTGTGGTTGAATCCCGGGCTGGCGCGTGGCGTGCTCGCCTTTCTCGCCCAGCATCAGGCAACCGAAACGTCGCCGTTCAGCGATTCACAGCCGGGCAAGATCATGCACGAGACCCGCAAGGGCGAGATGGCGGCACTGCGGGAGCTCCCGTTTGGCCGCTATTACGGCGGTGTCGACACCACGCCGCTCTACATTCATCTCGCTTGTGCCTATGCGGATCGTACCGGCGACATGGCGTTCCTCGACAGCCTGTGGCCATCGCTCTGTGCTGCGGCCGAATGGACCGAAGAGATAAGCCGCGCGACCGGCTTCGTTACCTATCAGCGCGGCGCCGAGTCCGGCCTCGCCAACCAGGGCTGGAAAGACAGCTTCGATTCGGTCTTCCATGCCGACGGTCGCATGCCCAAGGGGCCGATCGCCCTGGTGGAGGTGCAAGGCTATGTCTTTGCTGCGTTCCGTGGTCTGGCAGCGCTCGCCCGCCGCCGTGGCGAGGACGACAAGGCCGATCATTGGGACGAACGCGCCGAAACCATGCGCACCGCGGTCGAACGCCATTTCTGGATGGACGATCTCAATTTCTACGCCATGGCGATCGACGGTGCCGGCGAGGTCTGCAAGGTACGGACGTCGAATGCCGGCCATCTCCTCTATGTCGGGCTGCCCGAGCCGGAACGGGCGCAGTTGGTCGCCGATCAGCTGCTCTCGGCGTCGTTCCACTCGGGTTGGGGCGTCAGGACGCTGGCCGACGATGCGATATTCTTCAATCCCATGTCTTACCACAACGGTTCGATCTGGCCGCACGACACTGCCATGTGCGGTGCCGGCCTGGCACGTTATGGCGTACGCGACAGCGTGGTGCGGCTGATGAGCGGCACGTTCGAGTCGGCTGTCCATTTCAACATGCGGCTGCCGGAACTGTTCTGCGGCTTTACCAGGTCGCCGGGCGAAGCGCCGATCGCCTATCCCGTCGCGTGCCTGCCGCAGGCCTGGTCGGCGGGATCGGCCTTCATGTTGATGCAGGCCTGCCTTGGCCTGGAAATCGATGGCTGGGACGGTGAAATCCGGGTCACCCGCCCGAGGCTGCCGATCGGCATCGACACGCTGACACTGCGGCATCTGGGTGTCGGCTCGGTGGTGGTCGACCTCACATTCCAGCGTGTCGGTGGTCGGGTCGTCGCCTTTCTCGCCGATCGGTATGAGGGGATGGTACCGCTCATCGTGCGCACCTGACGCCGCCTCGCTGCGGCGCATCGAAAACGACGCGCGGCACCGCAATCGTCCGGAACCGATAGCCTCTTTGTGCGTTGCAAAAATGGGCGGCGTGGGAACTGTTGTTGTCGCACGGCAGCGAACCAGAAAAACCAATAAAAACGGCTATCGGCGGCCGGAGGCGAGATCACATTCCATGTCAGATTATACTGTAGACCTGCTCTGGGTTTTGCTGATTGCAAGTTTTGGCTTTTCCGCTTTTGCCATTCTCCTATCGATATCCCGCCAGCGCCGCGGCCGCGCAACGGCGGCCGCATACACGCCGAGCGAGGATGTCGCATCGGAAGCGGCACGCAAGGTGCTGCGCGAGTTCGAAAAGAACGGCCAGTCGGCCGACGCGGCGCTGGTCACATGGTCGCCCGACACATTGCGTAAGATCCTGGCCGACGACCTGCCGGACGCACAGGTCATCGTCGTGTCCAACCGCGAACCTTACATCCACAACATCAAGGATGACGGGGTCCAACTTCTGGTGCCGGCCAGCGGGCTGGTTTCGGCACTCGAGCCCATCACTCGCGCCTGTGCCGGAACCTGGATCGCCTATGGCGGCGGAACGGCAGACCGTCTCACGGTCGACAAGGACGACCGGGTGCAAGTGCCGCCAGGCAATCCGTCCTACACGCTGCGCAGGGTCTGGCTGACGGAGGAGGAATATCAGGGCTATTATCTGGGCTTCGCCAATGAGGGCCTATGGCCGCTTTGCCATATCGCCTTCACCCGCCCGATCTTTCGCGCCTCGGACTGGGACGCCTACGAGGCCGTCAACCGCAAGTTCGCCGATACGGTGGTTGCCGAAGCACGCAACGAGCGGCCGATCGTGCTGGTGCAGGACTACCACTTCGCGCTGCTGCCGCGCATGATCCGCCAGCGCCTGCCGGACGCCATCATCATCACCTTCTGGCACATCCCGTGGCCCAATTCGGAAGTGTTCAGCATCTGTCCGTGGCGTGAGCGGATCCTGGAGGGATTGCTCGGCAGTTCGATCATCGGCTTTCATACCCAGTTCCATGCCAACAACTTCACCGAAAGTGTCGACCGCTTTCTGGAGAGCCGCATAGAACGGGCCGACGCGGCGATCTCCTATGGCGGACAGACCACGTTGGTCCACGCCTATCCCATTTCCATAGAATGGCCGGCCCAATTGCTGGCAAGTTTGCCGTCTGTCGAGGAGTGCCGCGCCCGTGTCCGCGATAGATTCGGCCTGTCTGCGGAGACCAAACTATGCGTTGGCGTCGAGCGCCTCGACTACACGAAAGGCATTCTCGATCGCTTCCATGCCTTGGACGAATTGTTCACCAGATATCCCGAATGGATAGGCAAGGTGGTTTTCCTGCAGATCGCGGCGCCGAGCCGGGGGACATTGCCGGCCTACCAGCAACTCCATGACGAATGCCGCCGCTGTGCCGAGGAGCTCAACCGGCGCTATGGCAGCGAGACATACAGCCCTATCCTGATGGTCGCCGAACATCATCGGCAGGAGCAGGTCTACGAGGTCTATCGCGCCGCCGACATCTGCATGGTCACCAGCCTGCATGACGGCATGAACCTTGTCGCCAAGGAATTCGTCGCGGCGCGCGACGACGAACAGGGCGTGCTTTTGCTCAGCACCTTCGCCGGCGCCTCGCGCGAATTGCTGGAGGCACTGATCGTCAACCCCTACGATGCAGCCATGATGAGCGAGGCGCTGTTGCAGGCGCTGACGATGACGCCGGAAGAGCAGCGCGAGCGTTTGCGGCCGATGCGCGAGATGGTCCGCGACAATAATGTCTACCGCTGGGCCGGCAGCATGTTGCTGGATGCCGCGCGCCTGCGCAAACGCGGCGATCTCGACAGGGTGACCGGAACTGGCGAGCGCCCGCCGTCGAACACCAACAACGTCATCTCGATGTTCGAGCGGGCACGGAAGGCAGCGTCGTGAAAAGCTTTGAACAACCGCCGGCGCCGGACCTGCCGGAAGGGCAATGGGCGCTCTTCCTTGACATCGACGGAACCCTGCTGGAACACGCTGCCCATCCCGACGCGGTGTCGGTCGGCGAGGAATTGCGCAATCTGCTTGGGCACATCGAGCAGCGGCTGGATGGTGCGGTCGCCTTCATCACCGGCCGCTCGATCCCCGCTGTGGACAAGCTGTTCCACCCGCTGAAGCTGAGGATCGCCGGCCTCTATGGGCTGGAGCACCGGCTGACGCCGACGGGTCCGATCGATGCCGCCGACGCGCCTGCCGACATCGCCGCCCTTGCCGACGAGATCGAGGCCGAACTGGGCAGCGGCAAGGTCTATGTCGAGCGCAAGGGTCCGGTCCTTGCCGTCCATACAAGAGCAGCGCCGCAACTGCTTGCGCCGGCAATCCAGTTGATCGAACAGGCATTGGCCCGGCTTCCGAAGGGTTATCGGGTGCTTCCCGGAAACGCCGGCGTCGAGCTCATGCCTCTGGAAGCCGTCAAAGGTGCTGCCATCCGGCGTTTCATGGACATTCCGCCCTTTGTCGGCCGGCGGCCGATATTCCTCGGAGACGACACATCGGACGAACACGGTTTCGAGGCCATCAACGAAATTGGCGGCATCTCGATCCGCGTGAAGCCGAACGGACCGACGGCCGCAACCTATGTCCTCGATGGCGTGACCGGCGCAATAGCCTGGCTCGGGGCCAATTTCGAAGTCTCGCCGGTCTCCGGTGCTCGACCGGCCGACAACAAGGCAGAGACCGAATCAAGGGCGAAGCTCAATATCGCAGCCACGGCAGCGTCCGGTCGATAAGCGCGTTTCTCATTGAATATCTTTAAGCCCAAAGCCGGCAGATCGTCTGCTTGCCGGTTCCCCTGCGTCAGGCTTAACCTGCGTGCCACGCGTGGAGGCGCGTGCGGTAACAAGGGGAGGACATCTCTATGACCATACAAGGCGCATCACCGGACCTGTACAATGAGGATCTCGCTCCGGCGAAGGTTCGAAACTGGGGACCGTTCTCGATCTTCAACGTCTGGACGTCGGACGTCCACAGCCTGTGGGGCTACTATCTCGCTGCCAGCCTGTTCCTGTTCTGCGGCGGCTTCGTCAACTTCATCATCGCCATCGGTATCGGTTCGCTGATCATCTATGCGTTGATGAACATGGTCGGCTATGCCGGCGTGAAGACCGGGGTGCCCTACCCGGTCCTGGCGCGCGCCTCCTTCGGCATCTGGGGCGCCAACATACCGGCGCTGGTGCGTGCCATCGTCGCCTGCTTCTGGTACGGCGCGCAGACGGCGGCGGCCTCCGGCGCGATCGTAGCCCTGCTGATCCGCTCGCAATGGTTCGCCGACTTCAACCAGAGCACACATTTCCTCGGCCACTCCGGGCTCGAGGTGATCTGCTTCGCCGTCATCTGGGCGCTGCAGCTCCTGATCATCCAGAGGGGCATGGAAACGGTGCGCCGCTTCCAGGATTGGGCCGGACCGGCGGTGTGGGTGATGATGCTGATCCTGGCGATCTATCTTTGCATCAAGGCAGGCACCTTCGCCTTCACCAGCGACATCCCGATGGATGTGCTGCTGGAAAAGACCAAGGACGCGGGCGTGCCGGGCACGCCGGGCTCCTGGACCTCGCTGTTTGCTGTGGCGGCGATCTGGGTGACCTATTTCTCAGCGCTCTACCTCAACTTCTGCGATTTCGCCCGTTATGCGCCGGACAAGGCATCGCTGCGCAAGGGCAACATCTGGGGCCTGCCGGTCAATCTCATCCTGTTCTCGCTGGTCGCCGGCGTCACCACAATCGCCGCCTTCGACGTCTATGGCGAGGTGCTGCTGCATCCTGACCAGATCTCGGCGAAATTCGACAGCTGGTTCCTGGCGGCGCTCGCGGCCCTGACCTTTGCCGTAGCGACGCTTGGCATCAATGTGGTGGCAAACTTCGTGTCGCCGGCCTTCGACTTCTCCAACGTCTTTCCACGTCAGATCGACTTCAAGAAGGGCGGCTACATCGCGGCGCTGATCGCGCTAGTGCTCTATCCCTTCGCGCCCTGGGAAGGCAGTGCCGCCTCCTTCGTCAACATCATTGGCGCGACGATGGGGCCGATCTTCGGCGTGATGATGGTCGACTACTACCTGATCCGGAAGGGCGAGGTCGATGTCGAGGCGCTCTACAGGGAGAATGGCGAATTCCGCTTCCAGGGCGGCTGGCATGTCAATGCCTTCATCGCCGCCGGTATTGGCGCGGTCTTCTCGTCGATCCTGCCCAACTTCACCGGCCTGCTGCCGTCCTGGTGGGGCGTCTATGGCTGGTTTTTCGGCGTGGCAATTGCCGGCGTCATCTATTACGTGCTGCGTACGATGGCACTCGGCGCCTGGGCCAAGATGGCCAAGGCCTAAACGGATTCGGGGCGGCGCAAGCCGCCCCGTTCATTCTGCGACCATCTCGGCCAGGCGGCGCACGGTGTTCCAGTTGCGCGACGTGCCGATGCCGAGGCGTTTGTGGCTCACCGCCGCAAGCAGCCGCGAACTCGGCGTCTCGCGCGAAAAGACGATCCAGATGTCGCCGCCGACCGCCTGCAGCTTTTCATTCCTGCCGATATAGGCCTGCAGCGCAGAGACCGCATCGGGGGAAACAGGCGCCCGCATCACGCGCACCGCCACCTGGTCCGCGGCTTTAGCCGATTCGGCTGGGAACGGATTGCCGGCCGCCAGCCTCAGCCAGCCGTCGGCGCGGCGCACGATGATGTCGACATGGCGGCCAAAAGTCTTTGCGAACGCCGCCTCCAGCCGCTGCTCCAACGCCGCGAGTTCTGTCTCCTGCGCCTCGAAGACCAGATTGCCGGTCGCCACCAGTGTGCGCGGGTTGTTCAGGCCCAGGCCTTCGGCCATCGCCTTGAGATCGGACATGACGACCCGCCGCCCCTCGCCCAGGATGATGCTGTAGAGCAGCGCGACGTAAGTTCGCATCGGCGGCTAATCTAGACCAGCCGCGACTGCTCTACCGCCGCCTCGATGAAGCTGGCAAACAGCGGGTGCGGATCGAGCGGCCGGCTTTTCAACTCGGGATGATACTGCACGCCGATGAACCAGGGATGGTCGGGATATTCGACCGTTTCCGGCAGCACGCCATCCGGCGACATGCCGGCAAACACCAGGCCGCAATCCTCGAGCCGCTCCTTGTAGTCGACATTGACCTCATAGCGGTGGCGATGGCGTTCGGAAATCTGCGTATCGCCATAGATCTCGGCGATCTTCGATCCCTTGGCGAGGTCGGCCTGGTAGGCACCGAGCCGCATGGTGCCGCCGAGGTCGCCGGTTTCCCTGCGCTTTTCCAGCATGTTGCCCTTCAGCCATTCGGTCATCAAGCCGACGACCGGCTCCTCGGTTGGACCGAACTCGGTCGATGATGCGTGCTCGACGCCGGCCAGCGAACGAGCCGCCTCGATGCAGGCCATCTGCATGCCGAAGCAGATGCCGAAATACGGCACCTTGCGCTCGCGCGCGAACTTCGCCGCCAGGATCTTGCCCTCCGAGCCGCGCTCGCCAAAACCGCCGGGGACGAGAATGCCATGGACCTTTTCCAGCCACGGCGCCGGGTCTTCCTTCTCGAATATCTCGCTTTCGATCCAGTCGAGCTTGACCTTGACCCGGTTGGCGAGGCCGCCATGCGACAGCGCCTCGATCAGCGATTTGTAGGCATCCTTGAGGCCGGTATATTTGCCGACGACGGCGATAGTCACCTCGCCTTCCGGATTGTGGATGCGGTTGGACACCGCTTGCCATCGTTCCATGCGCGGCTTCGGCGCCGGATCGATGCCGAAGGCGGCCAGCACTTCCGAATCCAGCCCTTCATTGTGATAGGCCATCGGCACGTCGTAGATATGCGGCACGTCGAGCGCCTGGATGACGGCGCTTTCTCGCACGTTGCAGAACAGCGACAGTTTTCTGCGCTCTTCCTTGGGGATCGGCCGGTCGGCGCGGACCAGCAGGATATCAGGCGCAATGCCGATGCCGCGCAACTCCTTGACCGAATGCTGTGTCGGCTTGGTCTTCAGTTCGCCCGCCGTCGGAATGTAAGGCATCAAGGTCAGGTGGACGTAGACGGCGTTGTTGCGCGGCAGGTCGTTACCGAGCTGGCGGATCGCCTCCAGGAACGGCATCGCCTCGATGTCGCCGACGGTGCCACCGATCTCGCACAGAACGAAATCGTAGTCGTCATTGCCGTTGAGGACGAAGTTCTTGATCTCGTCGGTGACGTGCGGAATGACCTGCACGGTGGCGCCGAGATAGTCGCCGCGCCGCTCACGCTCGATGATGTTCTTGTAGATGCGGCCGGTGGTGATGTTGTCCTGCTGGTTGGCCGAGCGGCCGGTGAAGCGTTCATAGTGGCCAAGATCGAGATCGGTCTCGGCCCCATCATCGGTCACGAAGACTTCGCCGTGCTGGTAGGGCGACATCGTGCCGGGATCGACATTGAGATAGGGATCGAGCTTTTTGATGCGTGCGCGATAGCCTCGCGCCTGCAAGAGAGCCCCAAGGGCCGCTGCAGCAATGCCTTTTCCAAGTGAGGAAACCACGCCGCCTGTGATGAATACATATCGCGCCATGGGAGTCATCGCTTAACGCGGCCGAATTGATTCCGCCAGAGAAAAAACCGCCGCGAAGGCTTTTTCCCAAGAAGGCGCTCTGGTCATGGACGTATCAAAACAAAAGGGCCGGCGAGGCCGGCCCTTTTGGCACGATCTGTAAAGCGTCAGATGATGACTACCTTGGTGCCTACTTTCACCCGGCGGTAGAGGTCCATGACGTGCTCGTTGATCATGCGGAAGCAGCCATTGGAGGCGCTGGTTCCGATCGACTGCGGTGCAATGGTACCGTGGATGCGCAGATGGGTATCCTTCTTGCCATCGTAGAGATAGATGGCGCGCGCACCGAGCGGATTGTCGCCGCCGCCGGGCATACCGTCCTTGTACTGCCCATAATGCTTGGGTTCGCGCTTTTGCATATCCAGCGTCGGAATCCAGCGCGGCCATTCCTGCTTGTCGCCGACGGCAACCGTCCCCTTGAACTGCAGGCCTTCGCGGCCGACCGCAATGGCATAACGGCGGGCGGTTGACGATGATTCGACGAGGTAGAGACGGCGGGCGCTGGTATCGATGACGATGGTGCCGGGGTTGTAGCCGGTGAATTCGACCTCCTGCGGCACGAATTCCGGCTTGACCTTGAACTGGCGCTTGGCCTGCTTCCTTTCGAGCGCGGCGTCGAGCGCGCGCGTCTCAGGAAGCAGCGACATCGATGAAGAGGATGTGCCGCCGAACAGTCCCGCGAACAGCCCGACGCTCTGCGGCTTCTGCCCGACCGGTTCGCTGCGCAATTCGCCATTGTTGCCGGTCAGCGCAACGTTCATGGCCTCGGCCGGGATCGGCTCGGCCGACTGGATCGGCGCGATGGGTGCGATCGGTTCGATGATGTTGACGGTCTTCTTCTTGGCCGGCTTGGCATCAGCCACCTTGACCGCCGCGACCGGCTGGCTCTCCTTGGCAAGGAATGCCTGCCGTTCCGCATCGGCCTTGGCTTTCGCCGCCTCGCGCATCGCCAGCTTCCTGGCTTCGAGTGCCTTGGCGCGAGCGGCTTCCTTGTCGGCTGCGATCTTGGCTTCGATCTTGCGGATCTGCGCAAGGTCGTCCGGCGTCGGATCTTTCTTCTTCTTGAGAAGCTTCAATTGCGCCGCATCGCTTTTGGCAGCGACGTTGACGACGTCAGTTGTTGTCGCGGCTTTATGAGCCGAATTTGCCGTCGGCATAGCCGCGTAAGCGGGCGCACCTAGGCTGAGCACGGCACAAAGGCCGGCAAAAATGAAGCTGCGAAGCTGCATGGGGAAGATCCGATCGTTCAATGCTTGTTGCCCACGACGTCGCCCGGCGCCCCCCAAGGACGCCGAAAATGCCGCGCGCAATGTATAATCGATTAGCCGGAAGCGCCTCAAGCGTAGGGCGCGGTCGAATCTTCGTGATTGTGCGGCATTTGCCGCGACTGTGTTCAAACGACAACAGATCGCGGCATCAGATGCCCGATTACTGGTTGGGGACCTGCGGCGTGGCCGGCGCGGTGGCGCCGTTTGTCGCTGGCGGCGTCGCCGGGGCTGTTGCCGGAGGCGTCGTTGCCGCGCCATTGCCGGACGGCGGGGTCGGCGCCGTGTTGCCTGAAGGCGGCGTCGTGGTGCCGGGCAATTGGTTGAGTACGCCCTTGCCTGCCCCGTCCGAGCTCGCCGGGACGCGATCGAGAATGTCGATCGGCTTCTCGCCATAGCGCGCGACGATCGACAGTGTCAGCGAAGTGACGAAGAAAGCCGCGGCCAGGATCGCTGTCGCCCGCGTCAGCGCATTGGCGGCGCCACGCGCGGTCATGAAGCCCGATCCGCCGCCGATGCCGAGACCGCCGCCTTCGGAGCGCTGCAGCAGCACCACGCCGACAAGCGCGAGCACGACCATGAGGTGGACGACGATCAGTACGGTTTCCATAATTTATCCTGGCAAGGCCTTGCGCGGCCGCTGATTTGGAGGCGGCTCAATACAATGCTTTGACGGCATTTCCAAGCCCGTGGCCGGAATATGGGAAGCAATGCGTCCTTTGCAACGATTCTGGCGCCGGCCGTCCGCTCAAATCCGGCAAGCAGTCCCGGTATCAAGCGATGTTTCGATAGGCTTCCGCGATGCCGAGGAAGTCCGCTGCCTTCAGGCTGGCGCCGCCGACCAGCGCGCCGTCGACATTCCTGACGCCGAGCAACTCGACGGCGTTGGACGGCTTGACCGAGCCGCCGTAGAGAATGCGCATCTTGGCCGCCGTATTGCCAAGCTTCCGCGCCAGTTCTTCACGGATATGCGCATGCGCCTCGGCGACGTCGGCGGCGGTCGGGGTCAAGCCGGTGCCGATCGCCCATACCGGCTCATAGGCAATGACGCTGTTGGACGCCGTGGCGTTTGGCGGTACCGAGCCCGCAACCTGGCGCGACAGCACGTCAAGCGTGGCTCCTGCTTCGCGTTCGGCTCTTGTCTCACCAATGCAGATGATAGCCACCAGCCCGGCGCGCCATGCGGCGGAGGCCTTGGCCTGCACTATGGCATCGTTCTCCTTGCGATCAGCACGGCATTCGGAATGGCCGACGATGACATGGCTGGCGCCTGCATCCTTCAGCATCTCCGCCGAAATACAGCCGGTATAGGCGCCGCTTTCCTCGGTGTGGCAATCCTCACCACCGGCCCGGACCGGCGTGCGCGACAGAATCTCGGCGGCGTGCGCAAGCAAGGTCGCCGGCACGCAGACCACGGCTTCGGTCTCGGCGTCGAGCCCGCTCATGAAGCCGTTGCCGATCATCCTGAGCTCGTTGAGCGAGGCGCTGGTCCCGTTCATTTTCCAGTTGCCGGCGACGAGCGGGCGGATTCCAGGCGTCATGGGATTTGTTTCTCCGGGCAATTTCCAGCTGGCTCTCACTATCAAAATCAGGCCACAAAGCAATCGACAGTGAGCAGGAAGGGCGCTATTGCGCTTGTTTCAGACTCGGCGCATGCGAAATGCGCAAAAATCGGAAGTACTCATGCTTGGTATGTTGAGAAGCGCGGCGGGGACCTGGGTCGCGAAACTGCTGCTGTCATTGTTGGTGTTGAGCTTCGCCGTCTGGGGCATCTCGGGGCGGCTGATGGGCGGTCTTGCCGGCCATGACGCCGTGATTACGGCCGGAGGCACCAAGGTCTCGATCAACGAATACCGCCTCGCCTACGATCGCCAGCTCAGCGTAATGTCGCAGCAATTCGGCCAGCGCATCAGCCGTGAGCAGGCGACGGCGCTCGGCATCGACAACCAGGTGCTGGCGCAACTCGTCTCGGGCGCCGTCCTCGACGAGCAGGCCCGCAAGCTCGGCCTTGGCCTGTCCAAGGACCGGCTGGCCGAACTGACCCGCGAAGACCCGGCGTTCAAAGGGCCTGGCGGAACCTTCGACAGGCGAACCTTCGAGTACCTGCTCCGGCAGATCGGCATGCGGCCGGAGGACTATCTGAAAAACCGCGCCCAGGTGGCGGTCCGCCAGCAGATCGTCGAGGCGGTTTCGGATGGCCTCAAAGCCCCGGATACATTCTTCAAGGCGGTCGCGCTCTATCGCGGCGAAGATCGCACAATCGACTACCTGACCTTGCCGAAATCGCTGGTCGAACCGATAGAAGCGCCGTCCGACAGCGTGCTTTCGGCCTATTTCGGGGAGAACAAGAAAACCTACGCCGCGCCCGAATACCGTAAGTTCTCCTATGTCAGGCTCGAACCGGAAGACATCATGGATTTGAGCGCAGTGACCGATCAACAGGTCAGCGACGACTACAACAAGAACAAGGCGCGCTACACCACGCCCGAGATGCGCACCATCGAGCAGCTTGTGTTCAAGACGCCTGATGCTGCCAAGGCGGCGCTCGATTCGCTCAGGACCGGCGCGACCTTCGACAAGATCGTCGCCGCCGAAGGCAAGACGCCGGCCGACACCCTGCTCGGCACGCTGGCCAAGGACAAGATCGCCGACAAGGCGGTTGCCGATGCTGCCTTCAAGCTCAACGCCAATGAAGTCAGCCCGGTCGTACAGGGCGCCTTTGGCCCCGTTCTGCTGCGCGTCACCGAGATCAAGCCCGAAGTGGTGAAGCCGCTGGCCGAAGTGTCCGAGCAGATCCGCAAGGATCTGGCACTGGGCGAGGCAAGTCGCATCTTGCTGGACGTGCACGACAATTACGAGGATACTCGCGCCTCCGGCAGTTCGCTCGCTGAGGCAGCTGCCAAATTGAAGCTGAAGGTCGTTACCATCGACGCCATCGACCGCACCGGCCGAAGGCCGGATGAAAGCATCGTCAAAGACCTGCCGGAATCGCCGGCGCTCATCAAGGCGGTGTTCGAATCCGAACCCGGAACCGACAATGAAGGCCTCACCACCGCCGATAACGGCTTCGTCTTCTACGACGTGAGCGCGATCACGCCGGCCCGCGACCGCACGCTGGACGAAGTCCGCCAGAAGGTCGTGGCCGACTGGACCGCGGCGGAGACCACCAAACGGCTTACCGCAAAGGCACAAGAGCTCGAGAAGCGTCTCAAGGCCGGCGCCACGCTCGAGGTGATCGCCGGTGAGCTCAAGCTCGAAAAGCAGACCAAGCGCGGTGTCAAGCGCGATGCTGACGACGTCGATTTCGGCAAGGAAGGGGCCGCCGCGATGTTCGGCGTCGGCGAAGGCGGCACCGGGCTAATCCCCTCGCCCACGGGCGACGGACAGATCCTGTTCAAGGTTGCCGAGGTATTCGAGCCCGCCGGGGCCGACGCCAACTCAGTACCCCAGGACGCGCAGAAATCCTTCACCTCCGGTATGTCCGACGACCTGCTCGACCAGTTGGTGGCGCAGTTGCAGACGCAATATGACGTCCGCATCGATCAGACGGCCGTAACCCAAGCCCTGGCCAGATGAGCGCGCTGAAGATCCACATCGCCAAGGTCGCCGCCGGTAGCGCTCTTTCCTTCGAGGAGGCGCGCGAGGCCTTCGACATCATCATGTCCGGTGACGCCACCCCCGGCCAGATCGGCGGCTTCCTGATGGCATTGCGGGTGCGCGGTGAGACCGTCAGCGAGATCGCCGGCGCCGTCGCCACCATGCGCGCCAAGATGCTGCGCGTCGAAGCCCCCGAGGGCGCCATCGACATTGTCGGCACCGGCGGCGACAATTCGCACAGCGTCAACATTTCGACCGCATCCGCCTTCGTCACCGCCGGCAGCGGCGTGCCCGTCGCCAAGCACGGCAATCGCGGACTGTCCTCGCTGACCGGCGCCGCCGATGTTCTGATCGCGTTGGGCGTCAAGATCGACATCCCTCCGGAGACGATCGGCCGCTGCATCCACGAGGCCGGAGTTGGCTTCATGTTCGCGCCGGCGCACCACCCGGCGATGAAGCATGTCGGCCCGACCCGGGTCGAGCTCGGCACCCGCACCATCTTCAACCTGCTGGGTCCGCTTTCCAATCCGGCCAGTGTCAGACGGCAGATGGTCGGCGTGTTCCTGCCCGAATGGATCATGCCGGTGGCAGAAACGTTGAAGGAGCTTGGTGCCGACCATGCCTGGGTCGTCCATGGCGACGGTTATGACGAGATCACCACCACCGGCGAGACGCAGGTCGCCGAATTGGCCGGCGGCGAGATCCGCAGCTTTGTGCTGACCCCGGAAGCGGTCGGGCTGAAGCGTCACACCAAGGACGAGTTGCGCGGCGGCGACGCCGCCCACAATGCCCAGGCACTGCGCGACATGCTGGGCGGCGCCGCTGGCGCCTTTCGCGACACGGTGCTGATGAATGCCGGCGCCGGGCTGGTGGTGGCCGGCAAGGCGACGACACTTGCCGACGGCATGGTGACGGCGGCGCAGGCCATCGACAGCGGCCGCGCGCTGAAAGTGCTCGACAGGCTGGTCGAGATTTCGAACGGTTAGAACTATGTCCGACATCCTGCGCAAGATCGAGGCTTACAAGCGCGACGAGATCGCGGCGGCCAAGGCGCAAGTGCCGTTTGCCGAGATCAAGGCACGGGCAACGGACGCCGAAGCGCCGCGCGGCTTTCTTTCCGTCCTTGAAGCAAAGCGCCAATCCGGCAGGTTCGCGCTGATTGCCGAAATCAAGAAGGCTAGCCCATCCAAAGGCCTGATCCGCGCCGATTTCGATCCGCCGGCGCTGGCCAGGGCCTATGCGGAAGGCGGTGCCGCCTGTCTTTCGGTGCTGACCGACGCACCCTCTTTCCAGGGGGCGCCCGCGTTCCTCAGCGATGCGCGCGCTGCCGTCGAGTTGCCTGCCTTGCGCAAGGATTTCCTGTTCGATCCCTATCAGGTCTACGAGGCCAGGGCATGGGGCGCCGATGCCATACTGATCATCATGGCCAGCGTCGACGACGCGTTGGCAAGAGAACTCGAAGCGACAGCTTTCGGGCTCGGCATGGACGCGCTGGTCGAAGTGCATGACGAGGCTGAGATGGAACGCGCGCTGCAGCTGTCGTCGCGGCTGATCGGTATCAACAACCGCAATCTCCGGACCTTCGAAACCAGCCTCGAGACCTCGGAACGGCTGGTCGCGATGGTGCCCGCCGACCGCCTTCTGGTCAGCGAGAGCGGTATCTTTTCGCATGACGATTGCCGCCGGCTTGAGCGGAGCGGCATCGCCACTTTTCTGGTCGGTGAGAGCCTGATGCGTCAACAGGACGTGGCCGCTGCAACGCGCCTGCTTTTGACGGGCAAGGCGCCGGCAGAGGCGATCTGAGGATGGCGGCCGCCCTCACCCATCTTGGCGCGCGCGGCGAAGCCAACATGGTCGATGTCGGCGACAAGGCTGAGACGGTGCGCACGGCAGTCGCGGAGGGCTTCGTGTCGATGCGGCCCGAGACGCTGGACATGATCCTCGCCGGCGATGCCAAGAAGGGCGACGTGCTCGGTACCGCGCGTATCGCCGGCATCATGGCGGCCAAGAAGACGCATGAACTGATCCCGCTCTGCCATCCACTGCTGCTGACCAGGATATCTGTCGATATCGAGCCGGACGCAGCTTTGCCCGGCCTGAAGGTCACAGCATTGACCCGCGTCACCGGCAAAACCGGCGTTGAGATGGAGGCCCTGAGCGCCGTCTCGGTCGCTTGCCTGACCATCTACGACATGGCCAAGGCGGTCGACCGCGCCATGGTCATCTCCGGCATCAGGCTGGTTGAAAAGACCGGCGGCAAATCCGGCGACTACAAGATCACCGAAGATGGGGTCACCGAGGCAGGCCGCTGATGGCGCTGGTCCCAGTTGCTGAGGCGCTCGAGCGCCTGTTGGACGGCGCAGCTGCACTGCAGGGCGAACGCGTCGCGCTGCTGGATGCCGCCGACCGCGTGCTGGCGGAGTCGGTTGTGGCGCTCCGCACCCAGCCGCCGTTCAACGCCTCCGCCATGGACGGCTATGCCGTGCGGGCGGCTGATATCGCGTCCTTACCAGCAAAGCTTTCGGTGGTCGGCATGGCGCCGGCCGGAAGCGGCTTTGCCGGGACGGTGCAGCAGGGGCAGGCCGTCCGTATCTTCACCGGCGCGCCGCTTCCCGAAGGCGCCGACACCATCGTCATCCAGGAGAACGTCCGCGATCTCGGCCGCGGTGTCGTCGAAGTGACGGAGCCGACGGTGCAGGGGCGAAACATCCGCCGCCTCGGGCTCGATTTCGCCAAAGGCGACGTCCTGCTGCACAAAGGCCGCCTGCTCGACCCGGCGGCCTTGTCGCTGGCGGCATCGGCCAACCACCCCGAGGTCGGCGTGGTCAAAAGGCCGTTGGTCGCCATCATCGCCACCGGCGACGAATTGCTGCCGCCGGGCAGCGAGCTTGGCCCCGACCAGATCATCTCCTCCAACGCCTATGGTGTCGCCGCCGCCGCACAGTCGGTCGGTGCGCGAGTGCTCGACCTTGGCATCGCGCCGGACCGCAGGGAGGCGATCGCTGCGCTGGTGGAAAAGGCCGTGAAGGCTGGCGCGAACGTCATCGTCACGCTGGGCGGTGCCTCGGTCGGTGACCACGATTTCGTCCATGACGTGCTGACCGGGCAAGGCATGACTCTCGATTTCTGGAAGATCGCCATGCGGCCGGGCAAGCCGCTGATGTTCGGGCGGCTGGGCGACATTCGCTGCATCGGCTTGCCCGGCAATCCGGTGGCGAGCCTGGTCTGCACCCAGCTCTTCCTGAAGCCGCTGCTGGCGCGGCTCGGCGGCCGCGCCTTTCAGCAGGATATGCGTGAGGCACGGCTCGGCGCTGCCATGCCGGCCAACGATCTCAGGCAAGATTATGTGCGGGCTGTTGTCACAGACGACGCCGGTACGCTCGTGGCGACGCCGTTCGGCATCCAGGACTCCTCGATGCTGAAAATGCTGGCCGATGCCAACGGGCTGATCGTCCGTGCGCCGTTCACGCCCGCCGCGGCGGCGGGCGCCGCCTGCGACGTGCTGATGCTACGCTGAACCTGCCTCACTCCGAGATCAAGGTCC
Organism: Mesorhizobium sp. M0563; assembly: GCF_040321065.1. NCBI lineage: Bacteria > Pseudomonadati > Pseudomonadota > Alphaproteobacteria > Hyphomicrobiales > Phyllobacteriaceae > Mesorhizobium > Mesorhizobium sp. M0563. Next base: position 124,406 of record NZ_JAMYQV010000007.1, on the reverse strand, counting down.
GGGTCAGCGGATGGTCTGGATCGGCCAAACCGTCGATGATGTTGAAATGATGCCGGTCAGGCTCGACCACCGAACTGGTCGCGGCACCCAGGCCGATCCAGATATTGGCCAGCAACGCGCTCTGGCGCAGGAATTCGGCGCGCTCGCCGCCGCCGGCCCAGCAGGTCAGGCGGGCCTTGTCCATCGGGCGCAGCAGCACCGGGCTTTCGGCCTGCGCCTCGGCCTCATCGATCGCCAGCGTCTCGTTCATGCCGGTGCGCATGATCGGGCGCAAATCGTGCACACCCGAGATCGATACGACATGGCGAATGCGCCGGACAATTTCGGGCGCCAGCGGCGTCGTCGTCGTAACCATCCGGCTAACAAGATGGCCACCGGCCGAGTGTCCGGTCAGCATCAGCGGCCCTGCGACCATCCCCGCCGCCTTGCCGATCGCCGCGCCGACTTCCTTGACGATGCCGCCAATGCGCATCTGCGGACAGAGCGTGTAGGACGGCATCGCCACGGCATAGCCGCGATCAACAGCGCCAGCGGCAAGATGCGACCAGAAACTCTTGTCGAATGCCATCCAGTAGCCGCCATGGACGAACACCACGAGCCCCTTGGGCTTGGTGGCCGGCAGGAAAAGATCGAGCCGGTTGCGTGGGCCATCGCCATAGGCCATGTCGAGCCGCGCCCGGCCCTCGGTCGAAAGCACGTCGCGAAAAACCCGCGCGGGCTCGACCCAGGCCGCCGGCCAGCGATCGCTGCCGGCTATGTTGGCGCCGTTGGCATAGGCGTTGTCCCAATCGGCAATGTGACGTTCGAACACCCTGCGCCCTCCCCTGGCAATATGGCCTTGCAACGACCGTGAGCATCGCGCGGCGCGTCGTCGCCAGCCTCACGATTCCAGCTCTCGCATCAATCTCAAGTGACAGCCGCCTTGATGGCGAAGCGCGCATCCTTCCACGCACCGGTGCGCAGGATGTCCTCAAGCACTTCGACGGCCTGCCAGACATCGGCATAGCCGACATAGAGCGGGGTGAAGCCGAAGCGCATGGTCGATGGGGCGCGAAAATCGCCGATCACGCCACGTTCGATCAGCGCGCGCATGATCTGGTAGCCATGCTCGTGCATGAATGAAATCTGGCTGCCGCGTTTTTCCCCGTCGCGCGTGCTTTCGAGCGTTAGCCCGTAAGTGCCGCACTTTGCCTCGACAAGCTCGATGAACAGATCGGCCAGCGCGATGCTCTTCTTGCGCACCGCCGTCATGTCGACATCGTTCCAGATGTCGAGCGCGCCCTTCAGCGTGCGCATAGACAGGACCGGCTGGGTGCCGCACAGAAACCGGCGGATGCCGGTGCCGGCCGCATAGCCTGGCTCGAAGGCGAAGGGCCGTGCATGGCCCCACCAGCCGGTGAGCGGCTGCTGGATGTCGGCAAGATGCCGCTCAGCCGCATAGATGAAGGCAGGCGCGCCCGGTCCGCCATTCAGATATTTGTAGGTGCAGCCAACGGCAAAATCGGCGTTTGCCGTGTCGAGCTCGACTGGCATCGCACCGGCGGTGTGGCAGAGATCCCAGACGATCATCGCCCCGGCTTCCTGGGCCCTGCGCGTCAGCGCCGGCATGTCGCGCAGTTCGCCCGACTTGTAGTTGACGTGGTTGACCAGCACCACGGCGGTGCGTTCGTCGATCAGCTCTTCGATGCTCGGCGCGTCGACCCCCGAGAGGCGCAGCAGCGTATCTTTTCGCGTCGAAACCACACCCTCAGCCATGTAGAGGTCTGTCGGAAAACTGTCGCCCTCGGCGACGATGACCTGCCGCTCCGGCCGCATGGCCATGGCGGCGTGCAGCAGCTTGTAGATGTTGACCGATGTCGTGTCGCAGACCACCGTCTGGCCGGCCGCGGCACCGATCAGGCGCCCGAGCTGGTCGCCAAGTTCGAGCGGCATGTTGAACCAGCCGGCCGTGTTCCAGGCGCGGATGAGATCATGCGCCCATTCTTCGGTCACTGCCTTGCTCAATTCATCGAAAGCGGCACGCGAAGCGGCCCCTAGCGAATTGCCGTCGAGATAGATCACTCCTTGCGGCAGCACAAAGCGGTCGCGCATCGCGCGCAGCGGATCTGCAGCATCCATCGCCCTTATGGCCACGAGATCGGGAATTCCTGTCATGATTTGTCTGCTCCCCAAGATTCACCGCAACGCCGGACACGCATCGACGGCATCCATCGGTCACGAGCGGTTCTCCATTACCTGGTATCGCGCAGCAAGGCTCCACCGGCGACAAGTTGCCTGACCATGCGGTGGAAACCAGGAGCCAAGCCAACCCAAGGTTGGCGTTTTGAGTTCGTTTCGTTCACGGTGCATTGACCAAACCGCACAGTCGATACGGCTTCAATTCCGTGCCCCTTTGCCGGCTGACGGCCGATACCAGTGCCGCCTTCTGGAAACCCAGAGGCCGCAAACGAAAGCAGAATCAAGGCGATGAGGCCCGCGGCGGTGAAAATGCAGCGTCCCGGTTTGGCGAGTGGTATCGTTACCCGAGCCCTAACACATTCATTAAACTTTAAACAGTTGCGGAACACAACTGGAACAGATAGTGTTTGTTCTGGGTTTGTTTTTCTGATTCTGTTGGGGGTCGCTATGCTGACACGCAAACAACACGAACTGCTTATGTTCATCCACGAAAGGCTGAAGGAAAGCGGTATCCCGCCCTCCTTCGACGAGATGAAGGAAGCGCTCGACCTGGCTTCCAAATCGGGAATCCACCGGCTGATTACGGCGCTGGAGGAGCGCGGCTTCATTCGCCGTTTGCCCAACAGGGCCCGTGCGCTGGAGGTGCTGCGCCTGCCCGATTCGATCGCCCCCGGCCTCAATGCGGCACGCAAGTTCTCGCCGAGTGTCATCCAGGGCAGTCTTGGGCAAGGTCCTCGGCAAGGCAAGCCGACATCGTCGCGCGTCCCTGCAGCCGGCAATGACGACGATGTCGTCGCCGCCGTGTCTATCCCGGTGATGGGCCGCATCGCCGCTGGTGTGCCGATCGATGCCATCCAGCACCAGACTCATTCGATCTCGGTGCCGCCGGACATGATCATGGGCGGCGAGCATTATGCGCTCGAGGTCAAAGGCGATTCGATGATCGAGGCTGGCATTTTCGACGGCGACACGGTGATCATCCGCAATGCCGATACGGCGAGCCCCGGTGAGATCGTGGTGGCACTGGTCGACGAGGAAGAAGCGACGCTGAAGCGGTTCCGCCGCAAGGGCGCCTCGATCGCCCTGGAAGCCGCCAATCCGGCCTACGAGACGCGCATCTTCGGACCAGACAGGGTCAAGGTGCAGGGCAAGCTCGTTGGGCTGATCCGCCGCTACTGAGCTGCGCCCTTGGCGCCGGCTTTTGGCTTGTCGGCTCTGCGGTATGGCGGCATGCCCCGCGCCGCGCGTGAAAATTTCCGCTGCACGTGCCAGGGCCGGTATGATTTTTCGACGGCGAAGCGGATTTCGGCGCGTGTTGCCGCTTGTGGATCGAAATAGACGGCCGCACTTCCCGCGCGCGCCAGTTGCCGTTTGGTGACGACGAGGACCAGCCGGTCGTAGTAGCAGGGATTATGGGCGGTGGCGTCGTCGATGACGATCAAGCTGGCAAAGGCGCAGGCTGGCCGTGCAGTATCGCGGTCATTGGCTAGCGCGATGATCGCGCCGGATGGATGCCTGGCAAGGCAGAGACCGTCCGTGCAAATGAACGGCATGCCCGGCGGTAAGTCGGCCGGATCGGCAATGTCGAATTGCGGATCGTTCTTTCCAGGTGTTTCCGGCGCGACGATAGCCTCTGATGTGAGCGCGCGTTTCCAGTTGTCGATGGTGAACTCATTCGGGCGTGCCCGGTTGACCGCGAGTTCACCGCTGCCGATCGGCAGCGCGACGAGCCGTGCGTCCTCCGAGATCAATACATCGGGTACGCGCGTCTGCGTTGTCGTTAGCAAGCCGGCGAGCGCAAAAGGAAGGGCCACGAGCCGCAACCAGGTCGTCGCCATGCTGGCAATGACGAGGGCGATCGTCACCAAAAGGACAGATCTCAGCGAAATCAGCCCGACCGCATCGATCGGCGAGCGCTCGGAGATCCACCCGGACAGGGCGATCATCGCCGTCAGCCCCTTGCCCATCACGTAGAGGAAAGGCCCATCCGCGCCGAACGGCATCGCCAGCGCACTGAGGACGGCGAAGGGCATGACGACCAGTGAGACGATAGGCATGATGGCCAGATTGGCGAACAGGCTGAGCGGCGCCACGCGCTGGAAATGCCATATGGCGAAAAGCGCCGTGGCGCTCCCTGCAATGATCGAGGTCATCGCCAGGCCGCCCATGCCCAGCAGTACCTTTCTAGTGGCAAAGCGTAGCGGCGACCGCCGGGGCGGCGGCGTGGTGGCCCCGCCGGCGCGGTAATCGGACCAGCCTGCATAGGCGCCGACAAGGGCCGCCGTCGCGGCGAAGGACATCTGGAAGCTCGGACCGACCACCTCGTGCGGCGACACCAGAATGACCGCGATGGCCGAGATCGCCAGGTTGCGCATGGTGAGCGCGGCCCGGTCGAACAGCACGGCGATAAGCATCACCGCCAACATGATGAAGCTGCGTTCGGCCGCCACCACAATGCCGGAAAAGACGAGGTAGGCCGCAATCGAAAAAAGCGCGGCGGCCGCCGCGTATTTCTTGACCGGCCGTCGCGATGAGAAATCGGGAAACAGCGCAAAGGCGCCGCGCAGCAGCGCCATAATGGTGCCGGCGACCAACGCCATATGCAGCCCCGAGATGGAGATGATGTGGTAGATGCCGGTACGCCGCATCGCTTCGTTGATCTCCTCGGGAATGCCGGCGCGCACGCCGACGATCAGCGCAGCAGCAATCTCGCCCTCGGCGCCGCCGATGCGGCTGCGGATATGGTCGGCGATGGATTCGCGCGCGTCTTCGATCGCGGAAGAAAGCCGCGCGGCAAACGGCATGCTGCCCGACGACACGACTTTCGGATTGCCGAGAAAAAAGCCGCTGCCGCCGATACCGGCAAAATAGCTGTCGAAGGAGAAATCATAGCTGTCGGGCCGCACCGGCCCGGTCGGCGGCAGCAGCCGCACATAGCCGGCGATCTCGGAACCGGCGGTCAGCTCAGCCGGTATTTTCATCGCCGAAACGCGGACCCGTTCCGGCATGTAGCGCAGTGTCGGCCTGGCGGTTGAGATCACATCGATCGTCAGCCTGATGCGGCCGCTCGCCATGGGCTCGAACGATACGACGCGACCCGTGAGGCGCGTCGAGATTTCGGAACCGAGCATATGCGTTCCGACACGCCAGGTCTCGACCTTGGCGGCAAGCACGCCAAGCGCGCAGAGCAACGCCGCCATGAAGCACAGGCGGGTTCTGGGCCACGACCGCGAGGCGACGGCACAGAGGGCTGCCAAGGCGACGATTGCGATCGGCTGTGGAAAGGCCGGCTCCACCGCCAGCGCAAAATATACGATCACCCCGCATGCGAGGAACACCGGCACCAGCAGGAAGGCGACCCCACGGTCGAGCTCCAGGCCGACCGCCGAGGTTACGCCGTTGCGGATACGGGACGGTGACGGGAGGCGGAAACGCCGGCGTAGGCGCACGATGGGCTCGGCCGCGGGCACGAGAACCGTTGCTGGGTCGCTCGCCGGCAGCGACGGGGCATCAAAGCGTGGAACCGGCAGCAATGCCGGTGCCGGCAGGACAGGCACGGGCGCGGCAAACAGCAAGCGTTCGCTGACGCCGCTGCCAACGTCCTCGCCCTCGCCCGCACCACGGCCTCGCACAGCCATCGGGTCTGCCCCTTGCGCCCTCGACCTCCTATGCTACATGAACGCGCAACGCGCGAAAGTCCGCAAACCCACTTCCTTCGCCTGCCTGAGAGTTCCATGCCCGACAAGGTCGTCACCCGTTTTGCCCCCTCGCCCACCGGCTATCTGCATATTGGCGGGGCGCGCACGGCGCTGTTCAACTGGCTGTATGCCAAGCACACAGCCGGCACGATGCTGCTGCGCATCGAGGACACCGACCGCGAGCGTTCCACCGATGCGGCAACCGCGGCCATCCTCGACGGGCTTTCCTGGCTTGGCCTGACATGGGACGGTGAGCCGGTGTCGCAGTTCGAGCGTGCGCCGCGCCATCGCGAGGTGGCCGAGGAACTCGTTCGCATGGGCAAGGCCTATTATTGTTACGCGACGCCTGCCGAGTTGGAGGCAATGCGCGAGAGCGCACGAGCCAAGGGGCTGCCTCCCCGCTATGACGGCCGCTGGCGCGACCGCGACCCCTCCGAGGCGCCGGCCGGCGCCAAGGGGGCGATCCGCATCAAGGCGCCGACAGACGGCGAGACGGTTGTGCATGACCGCGTCCAGGGCGACGTGCGCTTTCCCAACAAGGATCTCGACGATTTCATTATTCTGCGCTCGGACGGCAACCCGACCTACATGCATGCCGTCGTCGTCGACGATCACGACATGGGCGTCACCCACATCATCCGCGGCGACGACCATTTGACCAACGCCGCCCGCCAGACGGTGATCTACCATGCCATGGGGTGGGAGGTGCCGTCGATGTCGCATATCCCGCTGATCCACGGTGCCGACGGCGCCAAGCTGTCGAAACGGCACGGTGCGCTCGGCGTCGAGGCCTATCGCGCCATGGGCTACCTGCCGGAGGCGCTGCTCAATTATCTGGCGAGGCTTGGCTGGAGCCACGGCGACGATGAGATCATGTCGATCGCCAACATGATCGCATGGTTCGACATTGGCGACGTCAACAAGGGCGCCGCCCGTTTCGACTTCGCCAAGCTCGAGGCGCTGAACGGCGTGCACATGCGCCGCATGAACGACGCGGCGCTGCTCGACATCTTCATCGCCACTCTGCCCTATCTCGACGGCGGTCCGGCGATCGCAGCTAGCCTCGACGACAGACGCAAGGCGCAATTGCTTGCCGCTTTGCCAGGCCTGAAGGAGCGCGCCAAGACGCTGGTCGAACTTGTTGAAGGGGCTGCATTCCTGTTCGTCGAGCGGCCGATGCCGGTCGACGAGAAGGCGGCGGCGCTGCTCAGCGGTGAGGCGCGCGCGATCCTGCGGGGCGCTCATGCGGCACTGGCCACGATTTCGGACTGGTCTGCCGCCTCGGCGGAAGCCGCGATCCGCGACTATGCGCAGGCCGGCGGCCACAAACTCGGCGCCGTGGCCCAACCTCTGCGCGCCGCGCTCACCGGCAAAAGCACCTCGCCCGGCGTCTTCGATGTGCTGGCCGTGCTTGGCCGCGAGGAAGGCCTGGCGCGGATTGCCGATCAAATCGATTAGGAAACTGGCCCAAGAAGATTGGCATTGAAAGGTGTGTTTCGCAGTGCAACATTGGGTCTTGGCCTAATCTGGCGCGCAGATTCAATTGCGGGCGCAAATGTGCGTATTCCGATGCTTTTGACGTGTTGGGTTCAATGTTTTGCCGTTGCCGGCCTGAGGAAACAAAAAGGAGTTTGCTATGACCGAACCTGCGACAAAGATGGAATTTGGCGGCAAAACCCAGGCGTCGACGGCAAAACTGGAACTCGACGGCAAAACCCATGAATTCAAGATACGAAGTGGTTCGGTAGGACCTGAAGTCATCGACATCGGTTCGCTCTACAGCACCACCGGCGTATTTACCTACGATCCCGGTTTTACGTCGACGGCGAGCTGCGAATCGGAAATCACCTTCATCGATGGCGATGCCGGTATTCTCTTGCACCGCGGCTACCCGATCGACCAGCTGGCCGAGCACGGCGACTTCCTCGAAGTCTGCTATCTCTTGCTCTACGGAGAACTACCGACCAAGGCGCAGAAGGACGATTTCGACTACCGGGTGACGCGCCACACCATGGTGCATGAGCAGATGTCGCGCTTCTTCACCGGCTTCCGCCGCGATGCGCATCCGATGGCGGTGATGTGCGGCGTGGTCGGCGCGCTGTCGGCCTTCTATCACGATTCCACCGATATCTCGGACCCTTATCAACGCATGGTCGCCTCGATGCGGCTGATCGCCAAGATGCCAACGATCGCGGCGATGGCGTATAAATACCACATCGGCCAGCCGTTCATTTATCCGAAGAACGAACTGAATTTCGCAGCCAACTTCCTGCATATGTGCTTCGCCGTGCCTTGCGAGGAATACAAGATCAATCCGGTGCTGGCGCGCGCGATGGAGCGCATCTTCATCCTGCACGCCGACCACGAGCAGAACGCCTCGACCTCGACCGTCCGCCTCGCCGGCTCGTCGGGCGCCAATCCCTTTGCCTGTATCGCTGCCGGCATCGCCTGCCTGTGGGGTCCTGCACATGGCGGAGCCAACGAGGCAGCCCTGAACATGTTGGGCGAGATCGGCCATGTCGATCACATCCCGGAATTCATTGCGCGCGCCAAGGATAAGAACGATCCGTTCCGATTGATGGGCTTTGGCCACCGCGTTTATAAGAACTACGATCCGCGCGCCAAGATCATGCAGAAGACCGCGCACGAAGTCCTGGGCGAGCTCGGCATCAAGGACGATCCGCTGCTCGACATCGCCATGGAGCTGGAAAAGATCGCGCTGACCGATTCCTATTTCATCGAGAAGAAGCTCTACCCCAACGTCGATTTCTATTCCGGCATCACGCTGAAGGCGCTGGGCTTCCCCACTACCATGTTCACCGTGCTGTTCGCGGTTGCCCGCACCGTCGGCTGGATCGCGCAGTGGAAGGAGATGATCGAGGACCCGCACCAGAAGATCGGCCGTCCGCGCCAGCTTTATACCGGTGCGCCGGAACGGGATTACGTGCCGATCGCGAAGCGGTGAAGGTAGCGAGTAGCGAGTAGCGAGTAGCGAGTAGTAGCTGAAGCAGCTTGGCTGTTACGGCCAGCACCATTTCCTATTCGCTACTCACTACTCGCTCACTTCCTCACCATGCCCATCACCACCCCCGCCGCCATCTCGCCTGACGGCTTGTCGGTTGCCATACGCCCGGCGATTTCGGCAAAACCGTCCTTCTGCCAGGCGCGGTAGGCGGTATCGGAGAATAGCGCCTCCAGCTGGCGCGCCAGATAATGCGGACGCACATATTGGTTGTAGTGTTCCGGCACGACCGGCCGGTCGGCGATGAGATTGGGCAAGGCTGCGCTCCAAACTTTGATCAGTCCCTGCGCCATGCGCATGACCGGATCGAGCCGGTAGCAGGAGATCATCGGCACGCCCGCCAGTGCCAGTTCCAGCGATACCGTCCCCGACGCGATCAGCGCCGCATCGGCCTTGCCGAAGGTCTGCCATTTGCGTTCGGCATCAAGGATGATCTCCGGCTTCTCGTTCCAGCTCGCGACCGAGGTCCTGACCAGGTCGGCGACGTGCGGCACCGTCGGCAACAGCAAGCGCAAGCGGTGCCCGCGCGCCCGCAGGATCGATACCGTTTCGCCGAACGGCCCGACCAGGCGCCGCACCTCGCCGCGACGCGAACCGGGCAATACAAGCAACGTTTTCACACGGTCGGCGGAGAGGTCACGCGGCTGCGCCTGCGCCCTGGCGGCACTGACTATGCCCGGATCGTGTGCAAGGCGATGCCCGACATAGGTGCCGGGCGGCCCGCCCAGGCGAGCGAGTTCCTTCACCTCGAACGGCAGGATACAAAGAATGTGATCGACATATGGCTTCATTGCCGCCGCCCTGCCCGGCCGCCAAGCCCATACGCTCGGGCAGACATAGTGGACGATCGGGATCGTCGGATCGGCGGCGCGCACCTTCTTGGCGACGCGCAGCGAGAAATCCGGACTGTCGATGGTGATAAGGCAGTCGGGCTTTTCATCGACAATCGCGTTTGCCGTCTGGCCGATCCGCCGCATCAGGCGCGGCAGGTCGCGCAGGATAGCGCTAAGCCCCATCAGCGCGATCTCGCTGCCGTCGAACAATGGCGCCAAACCGAGCGCCTGCAAATGGCGGCCGCCGATGCCTACGAGCCGAACTTCGCGCCCGGTCATGCGCTTTAACGCCTGCACAAGGTCGGCGCCAAGCAGGTCGCCGGACTCCTCGCCGGCGACGACGGCTATCTTCAACGGCTGCTCATTCGCCATGCGCCGGCTCCGCAGCAGGCAGGCCGATCACGAACAGGCCGAGTGCATTGGCACGCCCGATGGTGGCAGGACCTTCGAGCACCAGCGAGCGGCCGGCTTCGACGGCAATGCCGGCCAGTCCGGCGGCATGCGCCGCCTCGACGGTCAGAGGGCCAATGGAGGGCAGATCGGCACGCAGTTCCTGACCGGGCTTGGCGCATTTGACCAAAACACCACGGCTCCTGCCAGCCAGCCTGCCGTGCCCGCGTAATTGTTTTGTCCGCTCGAGCAGCCCGTCTGTGCCCTCGACGCCTTCCAGCGCGATGGCGCGGCCACCAACCGCAACAGCCGCCTGGCCAATATCCAGCGCGCCGATAGCTTTTGCTGCAGCGTGCGCCGCCTCGATGTCGCGCCAGTCGGATTTGCGTGGCGCCATCTTGGTCAGCGGGCCTTCAGCGGCGACCAGTTCCGGCACGATCTCGTGAGCGCCGACAACCTTGATGCCGCTGCGCTCGATCCTGCGCACGAACAGTTTCAGCACCGTATCGTCCCCCCGGGTTACACCGACGAGAAGGCTGGGTAGCCAGGCGAGCAGGCCCAAATTGAGGCGCATGGCGCTCAGCCTGGGGCGGCGCGTAATATGTCCCGCGGTCACCAGATGCGTAACGTGATGCCGCTTGAGCATCGGCAGCAGCGAGCCGACGTCCTCCAGCCTCAAGCTTGCCTGCTCATAGGGCTCGAAATCGACTATGCGGTCGACCTCGCCCGCCGCCATGACGACGAAGGGAGGTTTGCCTTGCCGGGCGAGCGCTCGGGCAATTTCGACCGGGAGACTGCCGCCGCCGGCGATGATGCCGACCTTGGCATCTGGCGCGAGATCAAGGCCCTTTCCGGCAGCCTCAATCTTCGTCATCTGCCCTCAGTCTTCATCATCGGTATCGTCGCCGTCGCCACCTTTGAGCGACGGCACGGCATAGTGCCGCTTGCCGCGGCCAGCGATGAAATCGACGATCTTCATGGCCGTCGGCGACGAGGCGAATTCCGCCTTGGCGAACTCGATGTTTTCGCCGACGGTCCGAGAGCGATCGAAGATCGTGTTGTAGGCTTTGCGCAGCAAGTGGATCTCGGAACGCGGCAGGCCGGCGCGCTTCAGGCCAATGATGTTGAGGCCGCGAAGGCTGGCACGGTTGCCAACGGCGATGGCGTAGGGAATGACGTCGCCGACGATCGCCGAGCAACCGCCGAGGAAGGCGTTATCGCCGATGCGGACAAACTGATGAACCGCGGTAAGGCCGCCGATGTAGACATTGTCACCGACTTCGCAATGCCCGCCTAACGTCGCTTGATTGGCGAAGGTGGCGTTCCTGCCGACCACGCAGTCATGTGCAATGTGGGCATAGGCGAGGAAATTGCCGTTGTCGCCGATCGTCGTTTCGCCGCGGCTGGAATCGGTGCCGAGATGCATGGTGACGCCTTCGCGGATCGCGCAGTTCTCGCCGATCACCAGCGTGGTACGGCCGCCCTTGTGCTTGGTGTTCTGCGGCGGCCCGCCCAGTATCGCCATCGGATAGACCTTGGTCGATGCACCGATGGTGGTCGCGCCCATCACCGACACATGGCTGACCAGTTCGACACGGTCGCCGATCACGGCGTCGGGGCCGACGTAGCAGAAGGGTCCGATGCGGGCGCCTTCGCCGATTTGGGCGCCTGCCTCGATGACCGACGATGGATGGATGACTGTCTGGATTTTCATTAGCATTCGTTTGTCAGCCGCTTGCGACCATCATTGCCGAGATCTCGGCTTCCGCCGCCTTGGTGCCATCGACGAGGGCCTCGCAGGCGAATTTGAGAAGATTGCCGCGTTTCTTGATTTTCTTCACATGAATTTTCAATTGGTCGCCTGGAACGACCGGCTTGCGGAACTTGGCGTTGTCGATGGTCAGGAAATAAACCAGCGACGGCTTTTCCGTACCGAGGCTGCGGATGCAGATGGCGCCGGCCGTCTGCGCCATCGCCTCGATGATGAGCACGCCGGGCATGACCGGCTGGTCGGGGAAATGACCTTGGAAATGCGGCTCGTTTATGGTGACGTTCTTGATGCCGATGGCGGATTCGTCGCCATCTATGTCGACAATGCGGTCGATCATCAAGAACGGATAGCGGTGCGGCAGGAGCTTCATCAGCCGCATTATGTCAACCGCTTCGAGCGTCGCCGCTGCGATCTCAGCCATTTCCCCCCTCACCCTGTTTGCGCGTCCGTGCAAGTCTGCGCAAGGCCGCTATCTCGCGCATGGCTTCCGCCATCGGCTGCGCCGGATATCCTCCCCAAATCTCACCTGCAGGCACATTGCTCATAAACCCGCTTCTTGCGGCAAGCTTGGCCCCGGACCCGATGGTCAAATGATCCGCAAGGCCGACGCCGCCACCCATGGTGACGTTGTCGCCTACCGTCACGGAACCGGAAATACCCGAAAGCCCGGCTATAATGCAATTGCGGCCGATGCGAACGTTGTGGGCGATCTGCACCAGATTGTCGATCTTGGTGCCCTGGCCGATGATCGTGTCGGACATGGCGCCGCGATCGACGGTCGTATTCGAGCCGATCTCGACGTCGTCCTGAATGATGACGCGGCCGATCTGCGGAACCCGCTCCGGACCCTTGGCGCCGGCAACGAAACCGAAGCCATCCTGGCCGATCCTGGCACCGCCATGGATGATGACGCGATTGCCGATCAACGCATATTGCACGCTTGCACCTGGACCGACATAGCCGTCGCGGCCGATCTGAGAGGAAGGACCGATAACCGCATGCGGGGCAATGACGGTTCCGCTGCCGATGGCAGCGCGCGGCCCGATGACCGCGCCTGCTTCGATGATCGCACCGGCCTCGACATGGGCGGTCGGATCGAGATGGGCGTGCGGCGAGATACCGGTTTCGCCGGTCATCGGTCCAGGCGTTGCAGCCGCCGGGAAAAGCAGGCGCCCGACCATTGCGAAAGCCTGCTGCGGGCGCGGATGCACCAGCACCGCAATGCCCGCCGGCGCCTTGCCGGCAAATTCGGCGGGGCAGAGAACCGCTGCCGCCCGCAGTGACTGCATCAGCGCGAAATTGCGCCTCCCATCGACGAAGACAAGCGCGTTCTCGCCGCCTTCGTTGGCGGGCGCCAGAGCCTCGATCGATACATCGGAGAGACCGGAATCGACAAGCGTCGAGCCGGTCAGATTCGCGACTTCGCCGGCCGTATACCGGCGTGAGGGCGCGAAGAACACCGGATCGGTCATTCCAGAAGCAATATCCAGCTAGCGCATGACCCCGGAAATCGGAAGTCGATCCTCGGAAAGGATCATGCGCAAAAACAAAGTGCTACAACATCCTTTGCGTGTCCAATAGGACGCGCTGCGCTGTAGTGTCGGGTCACCGCCCATCCGGATCCAAACGAGCCGGAAGCATCGTTACCCGCTCATCAGAAGCGGGTCGATATACCGAAGTTGAATTCCTGCACGTCGTCGGTCTTTTCCTTCTTGACCGGGATCGCATAGTCGATGCGGATCGGACCGAAGGGCGATGCCCACATCAGGCCGACACCGACAGAAGCGCGCCATTCCATTCCGGTTGTCGACTGATCGACGAGGCCACTTGCAATCTTGCTGCCGTAGAGCGTTGCCGCATCGGCAAACACTGCCCCGCGGAGGCCGAAGCTTTCCGGGATAACCGGCAGCGGGAACTGGGCTTCGGCCGAGGCGTTGAAATAAGTGGTTCCGCCGAGATGGTCGTTGCGGTTGTCCAAGGCAACCGGACCGATGCCACCATATTCGAAGCCGCGGATCATACGGTCGCTGCTCTGGAAATGGTCGAAGACACGTAGATCGCCGCCGCCATATCCCTGGACATGGCCGGCGCCGCCGGAAATGAGGCCTACCAGATCCAATTGTTCGGACAACGTCTGATAGATGCTGCCGCGCGCCGTGACCTTGATGAACTTGGCGTCGCCGCCGACGCCGGCCACTTCGGTGTTGACATTGGCATAAAGCCCGTCATGCGGGTTCTTCATGTCGTCGATGGTGTTGTAGATCAGGCCGAGGCTGACCGACGACTTGAGCCATGGGCTCTCGTTAACTCCGTTTTGGATCGCCTGGGAGACGTTGCAACCGGCCATTGGGTCGCAGTCTTCGTCGAACTCGTACTTCTCTTGCGCGATATTGTACGCGAGCTGCGTCGTGATGTTGTCGGTGATCGGCAGACCGAAACGCACTGTCGCGCCCGTCGTATCGCTGTCGTAATGGTCGTAGTTTCGGCTCTGCTTGTAGATGTCGAAGCCGGCCGCGATGCGCCGCCCAAGGAAATAAGGTTCGGTGAAAGAGAAGCTGTAGTCGCGCGAGTTCTTGCCGCCGCCCGCCGCCACCTTGATGAATTGGCCGCGACCGAGGAAATTGCGCTCACTGATAGAACCTTCGACGGACGGACCTGACGTTTCGCCACCAGTCGAATAGCCGGCACCGATCGAGAATTCACCGGTCGACTTCTCGACTACGTCGACCACCAACACGACCTGGTCCGGCTCAGAGCCCGGAACGGTGGAAATCTCGACTTTCTCAAAATAATCGAGCGCTTCCAGCCGCCTCTTCGCGCGCTGGATGAGAACCTGGTTGAACGCATCGCCTTCGCTGACATCGAATTCGCGGCGAATGACGTAGTCGCGCGTTCGATCGTTTCCGCGGATCTCGATGCGCTCGATATAGGCCTTGGTGCCCTGGTCGATTGTATACACAACCGAGATCGTGTGGTTTTCGAAGTTGCGATCGCCGCGCGGCGTCACCTGGGCGAAGGCATAGCCCGAACCGGCGACTTTCTCGGTCAGCGCGATGATCGTGTCCTCGACGTCCTTGGCGTTATAGACATCGCCCTTGTGGGTCTGGACTACCGATTCAAGCGACTTGCTGTCGACCTCGGGGATTGTGCTTTCGACACTGACATCGCCGAACGTATAACGCTCGCCCTCCTGCACCGTGATGGTGACGGTGTATTTGTTGGTGGTGTCGTCGAGTTCGCCGACAGCCGAGACGACCTGGAAGTCGGCATAGCCGTGATTGTAATAGAAGCGGCGCAACAGCTCTTGGTCGGCCCGCAGCTTGTCCTCGTCATAGACGTCGTCGCGCAGCACGAAGGAAAGGAAGGACGAGCGCTTGGTGGAGATGATGTCCGACAGACGGCGGCTCGAATAGGCGCTGTTGCCGACGAAATTGATCGCTGCGATCTGGGTGCGGCCGCCTTCGTTGATGTTGAAGACCACGTTCACGCGGTTATCGCCGAGATCCATGATCTGGGTGGTCACGGCGGCGTCGTCGCGGCCGATACGCCTGTAAGCGGCCTTGACCGCCTCAACGTCGGTGTCGAGTTGCTGTTGCGAGAAGGTGCTGCGCGGCTTCAATTGCACCGCAGCTTCAAGCGCGTTGTCCTTGAGCTTCTTGTTGCCCTGGAACAGCACCTGGTTGACGACCTGGTATTCGGAAACCTTGATGACCAGCGTCGATCCGACTTGGTTGATCTGCACGTCCGAAAACAGCCCGGTGCCGAACAGCGCCTTGACCGCATCGTCGATGTCGGAGCTGGAAAACGCCTTGCCCGGCTTGATCGTCACGTAATTGCGGATGGTGTCCGCGTCGACACGCTGATTGCCGGTGACTTCGACTCTGGAGACGACAGCCGCCTCGGCGGCCGATGTGGCAACGAACTGCACTGCGAGCGCGCCTGGTACAACCAGAGCGGCGGACATAGCCACCGCGGACGCGGCGCTCAGAAACTTGGATGCTGCCTTCATCGGGCTTTTGTACCTTTTCTCGAAGTCCCCACGGCGAGAAAACCGGACGTGCGGTAATTTCCCCTACCGTATTAACCGGATTTTCCCTACACGCAAGGCTTCTGGTTAATTTGTATTTACTTAACCCTGTGGCGTGGCTTTCGCGTCACGCATATCCCCACGCATGGTAAACGGCGTCTCAACATTGCTCGTGCCGAAGCCAAATTCCTTCATGATTTCAGCACCCAAACAGATCGTTCCAGAAAACAAAGCCCATGAAGCCGAGCACCAATATGAGGCCGCTTCGGTAAGCCATTTCCATCATCCGTTCGGACACCGGCCGCCGGATGACAGCCTCCACGCCGTAGAACAGAAGATGCCCTCCGTCGAGGGGGGGAATCGGCAAAAGGTTGAGAATCCCGATCCCGACTGACAGGAATGCAACAAGCTGTACGAGCCATTCAAAGCCGAGCTTTGCCGCCTGACCCGACATCTTGGCGATCTTGATAGGGCCGCCCAGCTGGCACTTGTCCTCGCGACCGACAACGAAACGTTGCAGGAACTGGCCGGTGCGCTGAATGACGTGTCCGGTTTCCTGGACCGCTGCCCCGACCGCCCCGGCCGGACTGTAGGTGATCAGCCGTGGCTGGCCGAGTTCCTTGTTGTTGACGACGCCGATCACGGCCACCTGGACCTTGTTGCCCAGTGCGTCCTGTTGTTCCATCAAGCGCGGCGTCGCCGTGACGGTGATTTCCTTGCCGCCGCGTAGCATGACGAAGGTGATGCTGTCGCCGGCACGGCCGGAGACCAGACGCTGGACGTCGGCAAAGGTCTCGACCTTGCTGCCGTCGACGCTGACGAATCGGTCGCCGGGCATGATGCCGGCCGCCGCCGCCGGACTGCCGACGGTAACCTCAGCCACCATCGGCTCCAGCACGGGACGGCCATGGACAGAAAAAAGCACGGAAAAGACAGCGATCGTCAGCAGGAAGTTGAACAGCGGCCCCGCCACCACTGTCGCCGCGCGCTTCCAGATCGGCTGCGTGTGGAAGGCGACCTTGCGTTCTTCGTCGCTCAGCGCCTCGATCTCCTCCGAGCTGGGCTGGCTCGACGTCGCGTTCATGTCGCCGACGAACTTGACGTAGCCGCCGAGCGGTATGGCGCAAAGCTTCCAGCGCGTGCCGCGGCTGTCGTTGAAGCCGATGATTTCAGGACCAAAACCGATCGAAAAGGCCTTTGCGCCGATACCGCACCAGCGGCCGACGAGGTAGTGGCCCATTTCGTGGACGAAAACGACCACGGTCAGCACGAACAGGAAAGGCACCAGCGTGCCGAGGACAAAGCCCTCTGTGCTGAAAACCGCGTGAAGAATCTCGTTCAATTCATGCCCTCAAATTCATCCACGGCGCAGGTCACGCCGCGACTGTGACATCAATCCAGGCGAATCCATGGCGCAACCCGCGCCAACCCGCCGTCGGATGCCGCTCAAACCGGGAACAGTCCCTGTGCGGGATGGTCGGCGGTCGCGGAAATCCAGCCGATGACGTATAGGGCGAAAGCCGCCGCGACAAGCCCGTCGACCCGGTCCATGATGCCGCCATGGCCGGGTATTAGCGCGCCGGAGTCCTTACGGCCGTGGCGTCGCTTGACCCATGATTCGAACAGGTCGCCGGCTTGCGCGACGATCGAAAGCACCAGTGCGATCACGCCAAGCACGACAACGTTGCCCGTTCCGGCTATGGCGGCCAGAAGCAGCCCGGCCACCACGCCGCCGATCGCCCCGCCGAGCGCCCCGCTC
The DNA here is from genome assembly GCF_040321065.1 of Mesorhizobium sp. M0563. Lineage (NCBI taxonomy): Bacteria > Pseudomonadati > Pseudomonadota > Alphaproteobacteria > Hyphomicrobiales > Phyllobacteriaceae > Mesorhizobium > Mesorhizobium sp. M0563. The sequence goes on along the minus strand of NZ_JAMYQV010000007.1, from coordinate 106,728 downwards.
CGCGTCTTGCCCGGCGAGATCGACGGCGCCAGCCTTGGACCACCGACGGAGCGGCCGACGAAATATGCAAAAATATCGGTCGCCCAAACCACGGCGAACAGAAAGAGGATGGCCAGCAGCCCGGAACGGTCGCCGTCGCGCAAGAAGGCCAGCGACAGGCCGGAAACCGCCGCATAGGCAAGGCCGGATGCTTCCCACGGTCCTGCCTTGCGCATCGACGCCGCGATGGCAGCGACAGCAACCAGAGCCGCGACGAGCGGCAGCAGCAAAGACGCAGGCAGGCCGGCGATGAGGGCACCGATAAAGACCACGATCAGCGCCTCGGGCAGAAAGCGGAAACCTGCCGTAGCATTAGCACCTGCCGGCGCAACGGGGCGGCTCATCCGCGTCCACTCGTAGAAGATCACCGCCGCCATGGCAGCGCAAAGCAACCGGAAGGGCAGTCCGCCAAGCCAGGTCAGGCCGAGCGTAACGATGGCAAGCACGACGGCCGAAATGACGCGGAGCTGAAGGTTGCTCATCCCTCAGCCCGAGGCGACGTCTTGGGCGGCAAGTCCGCCGAAGCGGCGCTCGCGGCCGGCGAAATCGCGCAGTGCATCGGACAGGTGCTCGCGACTGAAGTCGGGCCAGTAGCAAGGCAAAAAAACAAGTTCGCTGTAGGCGGCCTGCCATAACAGGAAATTCGACAGCCGAAGCTCGCCGCTGGTGCGGATAACCAGTTCCGGGTCCGGAATGCCCTCTGTATCGAGCGAGTTGGCGAAGGACTCTGCCGTGATCGCTTCGCTGTCGATCTCGCCACGCGCCACCGCCGCGGCGAGCTTGCGCGCTGTGCGGACGATCTCGTCGCGCCCGCCATAATTGAAGGCGATGACCAGCGTCAGCGCCTCGTTGCGGAGAGTGAGCGTTTCGGCTTCCTCGAGCAGGCCTCTTATGTCGGGCTGCAGCCCTGCCCTGTCACCGATGACCCTGATTCGGACGCCGCTCTGGTGCAACTCGGCGAGATCGCGTCGGATGAAAAGCTTCAGCAGGCCCATGAGGTCGCTGACTTCGGATTTCGGCCGTGACCAGTTTTCCGACGAGAAAGCGTAGACGGTCAGGAAGGAGATGCCGAGGCTAGGGGCGGCGCGCACCGTCTTGCGCAGCGCTTCGACGCCGGCGCGGTGACCGGCGAGCCGCGGCAAGCCGCGCGCCTTGGCCCAGCGTCCGTTTCCGTCCATGATGATCGCGACATGCGCGGGCGTTGCCATGTTCTCGCTTCCGGGCCAGCCGTGGCCAGACCCTAGACCTGCATGATTTCCGCTTCCTTGTCGGAAAGCAGGTGGTCGATGGTGCTGATTGTCTCGTCGGTTAGTTTCTGAACCTGGTCGGCCCGTTTGCGGTGGTCGTCCTCGCTGATGTCGCCGTCCTTTTCCGCCTTTTTCAGAAAGTCCATGCCGTCCCGGCGAACGTGACGCACAGCGACGCGGGCATTCTCGGCATAGCCGTGCGAGATCTTGACAAGCTCCTTGCGGCGCTGCTCGTTGAGTTCAGGCAACGGGATCCTGAGATTGGTGCCGTCTACGATAGGATTGAAGCCGAGATTGGATTCACGGATGGCGCGGTCGACGGCACTGACCATCGACTTGTCCCAGACCGAAACCGAGATCATGCGCGGCTCCGGCACCGACACGGTTGCCACCTGGTTGATCGGCATGGCGGTGCCGTAGGCCTGCACCTGGATGGCGTCGAGCAGGCTGCTCGAGGCGCGGCCGGTGCGCAGCGAAGCCAGATCATGCTTGAACGCGGCGATCGCCCCGTCCATGCGCCGTTTGAGATCGTCGTATTCGCCACTCATCATCGTCTCCTCGACCCGTTTAGCCCGGGTTCACTGCCTTGAGGGTAAAACCCTGTTCGAGCCTCAATCCGCGAACTGGTCCCTCTTTCGGGTTCACGGTCCGGATTAATCGTCGGCGACAACCGTGCAACGGCCGCCGCCACGCAGGATATCACCGAAACCACCCTTCTCGTGGATCGAATAGACGATTATCGGAATGTTGTTTTCGCGCGCAAGTGCAATCGCCGCGGTATCCATGATCGAAAGCCCGCGTTTTATGACGTCGCTATGGCTGATGCGCTCGAAGCGTGTCGCGTTCGGGTCCTTCTTGGGATCAGCCGAATAGACGCCATCGACCTGAGTGCCCTTGAACAAAGCATCGGCGCCGATCTCGGCGGCGCGAAGGGCTGCAGCCGAATCGGTAGTGAAAAACGGATTGCCGGTGCCACCGGCGAAGATGACGACCTTGCCCTGGTTCATGTAGGCGGTTGCCTGACGCTGCGAAAAACTTTCGCACAGCTCGGGCATGGCGATCGCCGACAACACCACGGCGTCGACGCCGATCTTGTTGAGCGAGGTGCGTAGCGCCAGCGAATTGATGACCGTGGCAAGCATGCCCATATGGTCGCCGGTGACGCGGTCTCCGCCTTTTGATGCAACCGCGACGCCGCGAAAGATGTTGCCGCCGCCGATGACGACACCGACCTCGATGCCCAGTGCGCGGGCCTCGGCAATGTCGGCGGCGATGCGGTCGACCACCGATACGTCGATGCCGAAATGCTGTTCGCCCATCAACGCTTCGCCCGACGCTTTCAGCAAGACACGTCGGTAGAGGGGCTTCACCGTCATCTGGTCCTCGTCATCATGCGTGTGACGCGCTTCGGTGGCGCCCCGAAACACTGGGCGTTCCGATACACGAAGGGCGCCGCGATGTCACGCGGCGCCCGAGCCGGAAAGTTGAGATCGTGGACTGGGATAGCCGTTAGCTCACGCCGGCAAAAGTGCCTTGCATGAGCAGATCCGGCAGATAGCTTGCCGGCTTGTCGCCAACCGCCTGCCCACCGGTCAAGCCGCCTTGTATTTCAGGGCCGAAGAACGAATACGGAAAGGGCGTGACCGGCCGGCTCACCGCATCGAGCCGTGCGCGAAGGTCTTCGGGAATGTCGAAATCAAGCGCGCCGAGATTGTCCTTGAGCTGGTCAAGCCTGGTGGAGCCGACGATGACGGACGCAATGCCTGGCCTGTTTGCCGCCCAGTTCAGGGCGACCTGGGCCATGCTGCGGCCGAGCTGGCCGGCAACCCTCTCCAGTTCGGCGACGATTTGCCAGTTGCGGTCGGTGAATTTCTGGAAACCGGGATTGGTCGAACCACGCATTGTCTCCAGCCGGCCACCATCCTTGACGATTGTATCGAAACGGCATTTTCCGCTGAGCAGGCCGCTGGCCAACGGACTCCAGACCATGATTCCAGCGCCATAGCGCGTGCCGAACGGCACGAACTCGTGCTCGATGTTGCGCTCGGCCAGCGAATATTCGACCTGAAGCGCCGAAACCGGTTCATAGCCGCGATGCTCGGCGATCGCCTGCGCCCGGCTTGCGTACCAGGCCGGCACGTCGGACAGACCGACATGCCGGATCTTTCCGGCGCGCACCAGATCGTCCAGCGTCCGCATCACCTCCTCCGGTGGCGTCAGCCTGTCCCAGGTATGGAGGATGTAGAGGTCGATGTAATCGGTGCCGAGCCGCTTCAGCGAACCGTCTACCGCCCGCAGGATGTTCTTACGGCCGTTGCCGCCGGCATTTGGATTACCCGGTTCGGCGTTGTAGGTGAATTTGGTACTGATCACCGCCTTGTCGCGCAGCCCACGCTCGGCGATGAATTCGCCGAGCCAGGTTTCGGCCGTGCCACCGGTATAGAGATCGGCGGTATCGAACAAATTGCCACCGGCTTCGACATAGGCATCAACCAAGGCGCGCGCCGTTTCCTTCTCCGCGCCCCAGCCCCATTCCGTGCCGAACGTCATGGTGCCGAGCGCCAGACGAGTGACACGCAGCCCGCTGTTGCCGAGCGTGTAGTAGGACATGGTCATGGATTTTCTCCTGAAATTTGAAAACGGGATTGAGGTCCTTGCCTGGGATATGCAGTCAGGCCTTGGCCAGCGCATCGACCACCACCTGGAACCGACGCGGATCGAAATAGTCGTGGTAGGCGCTGATCAGACCGCTCTCGAAGCGGAAGATCGCGATATTGCTGTTGGTGTATTCAGAGCCGCCAATCAGCATCGCGCGGTTCTTGTACTCAACGACGATCGCGTCCGAATCCGCTGCCGGATAGACGGCTGTCAGCTGGGAGTCGAAGGATTCGAAATTGCCGAAGAGGCCTCGGAAGGCCGCCAGGATCGCGGCCTTACCATCGATGCTGCTTCCAAATCCTGCCGGCGGGTAGAAGACAAGGATTCGGCCATCTTCAGCCCAAAGGTTGCCCCATGCCTCAATGTCCTTGCGGTGCATCAGGTCAAAGAATTTACGCACTGTCTCGAGATTACGGGTTCGTTCGGACTTGAGGTCGGTCATTGGACGTCTCCTTGGCTGCTCGGCGATTGCCGTGTGATGCAGCCAAAGATGCGTTCTTCTTCCCTATCCGATAAGATTGCATTATCCGAATGGACTATGCGATACCATGCATGAATGGATCGCGATCTGCTTAGCCACCTACCTATAATCGTTGCCGTCGCGCGGCGTGGCGGCTTCGCCTCGGCGGCCGCCGAGCTCGGCATGAGCCCGTCAGCGGTCAGCCATGCGGTGCGGCTGGTGGAGGAGCGAATCGGCCAGCCGTTGTTTGCCCGCACCACACGCAGCGTCTCGCTGACCGAGGCTGGCACCGCCCTCGTCGCTGCGGCGGAGCCGGCGCTGGAAGACATTGCCGACCGGATCGAACGCATCCGCTCTGTCAAAGGCCGGGCAAGCGGACTGCTCAGGATCAACGCGCCGCGTTTGGCGCTGCCTCTGGCGCTGATGCCCATCCTGACGGCGATGGCGGAACGTTACCCTGACGTGACGGTGGAGATCGTCACCGACGAACGTCTGAGCGATATCGTCGGCGAGGGTTTCGACGCCGGCATCCGGCTGGGCGAGATGATCGCCGAGGATATGGTGACGGTGCGGCTGACTCAGCCGTTCCGGACGACCATTGTCGCCTCTCCGGCCTATATCGGCCGCCACGGAAAGCCGCGAACAATTGCTGATCTCTCCACCCGCAACTGCATCGGCTATCGGCTGTTGCGATCACGTGCGCTCTACCGTTGGGATCTGTCAGACCAGGGCAAGGATATCGGCGTCGAGACGCGCGGCAGCGTCGTCGTCAGCGAACCGCTGTCGGCAAAAGACATGGCCCTTGCCGGCATCGGCCTCGCATATCTGTTCGAGCCGCTTGTCAAGCCCGACATCGAGGCAGGCCGGCTGGTCGAAGTCCTTGGCGAGGCATCGATCGAGGAACCGGGACTGTTCCTCTATTTCCCGCGCCGCGCCGCGATGGCCCCGAAGCTCCGCGCCTTTATCGACACCGCGCAAGAAATCGGCCGGGCATCCTCGCGGACACCCGGCCGAAAAAGCCTTTCAAACGAATAGTTTACTTCTTGACCGCTGCCGCGACTTCCGCCGCGAAATCGGTCTCTTCCTTCTCGATGCCCTCACCGAGCGCGAAGCGCAGATAGGCGGCGATTTTGGCCGGCGCGCCGATCTCGCTTTCGGCATCCTTCAGCGCCTTCTCGACGGTGATGTCGGGATTGAGCACGAAAGCCTGCTTGAGCAGCACGACCTCTTCGTAGAACTTGCGCAAACGGCCCTCGACCATCTTCTCGATGATCGCTTCCGGCTTGCCGGACTGGCGCGCCTGGTCGGCGAAGATCGCCTTCTCGCGCTCGACCGCGGCCGGATCGAGCTCTTCGGTGGTCAAGGCCATCGGGTTGGTGGCGGCGACATGCATGGCGACTTGGCGGGCAAAGGCGTTGGCGGCCTGCGCGTTGCCTGTCGTCTCGATGGCGACCAGCACGCCGAGCTTGCCAAGGCCGTCGGCAACCGCATTGTGGACGTAGGTTGCGACAGCGCCGTGCTCGACGGTGAGCTTGGCCGAGCGGCGGAAGCCCAGATTCTCGCCGATGGTGCCGACTGCGTCCTTGATGGTCTCGGTGACCGACTTGCCCGAGCCCGGATAGGGAGCAGCGGCAACGGCCTCGGTCTTGCCGCCATAGGCAAGCGCGACCTTCGCGACATTGGCGACGATCTCCTGGAACGCAGCATTGCGCGCAACGAAATCCGTCTCGGAATTGACCTCGACGATCGCTGCCTCGCGGACGCCGGAATCGACGCCGATCAGGCCTTCGGCAGCAGTACGGCCAGCCTTCTTGTCGGCCTTGGAAATGCCCTTCTTGCGCAGCCAGTCGATGGCTTCTTCCATGTTGCCGTTGGTCTCGTTCAACGCCGCCTTGCAGTCCATCATGCCCGCGCCGGTCAAGTCGCGGAGTTCTTTGACCTGTGCAGCCGAAATGCTCATTGTCGCCTCTTTGTCTAAATGCACCGACGCACCATCGAGTTTCGATGATGCGCCTGGTGCCGGTAGCGCTTACCGCGCCAACATATTGGAAAGATGAAGGCCGCAGCCGGCCTTCGCTATTATGCTTCCGGGGTCTGGGTTGCCGGGCTCTCGGCGGCCGGGGTCGGTTCGAGCGCCGGCTCGACCGGAGCCTCGACCGATGCGCCGACGTCGACGCCGAGTGCGCCCTGCTGGCGGGCGATGCCGTCGATCGCAGCCTTGGCAATCAGATCGCAATAGAGCTGGATGGCGCGGGCCGCATCGTCATTGCCGGGGATCGGGAAGTCGATCTTGTCCGGGTCGCAGTTGGAATCGATGATGGCAACGACCGGGATGCCGAGACGCTTGGCCTCGAGGATGGCGATCGCTTCCTTGTTGGTATCGATCACGAACATCAAATCGGGCGTCGAACCCATATCCTTGATGCCGCCCAGCGCCTTGTCGAGCTTCTCACGCTCGCGGTCGAGGTTGAGGCGCTCCTTCTTGGTCAGGCCCTGAGCCTCGCCGGCCAGCATCTCGTCGAGCTTGCGCAGGCGCTGGATGGAATTCGAGATCGTCTTCCAGTTGGTCAGCATGCCGCCGAGCCAGCGCGAGTTAACATAGTACTGAGCCGAGCGCTGCGCGGCATCGGCGACGATGTCGGAGGCCTGGCGCTTGGTGCCGACGAACAGCACGCGGCCGCCCTTGGCAACAGTGTCGGAAACCTGCTTCAGCGCCTGGTGCAGCAAAGGCACCGTCTGCGAGAGGTCGATGATGTGGATGTTGTTGCGGGCGCCATAGATATAGGGCGCCATTTTCGGATTCCAGCGGTGGGTCTGGTGGCCGAAGTGAATGCCAGCTTCCAATAGCTGGCGCATGCTGAAATCAGGCAGAGCCATTCTTATTTCCTTTCCGGTTAGCCTCCACGGACACAGGCATTTTTTGGACTTGGTCCTCCAACGCCACCGGAGGTTTCCGCCGGATTTCTCCCGGGCAGACACCAAAGTCCGTGTGTGGAATGTGCGCGCATATAGAGGGGATGCGCGACAAACGCAAGCGCTGTGGCGTCTTGCGGCTCAGCGTGCGGCGATCAGCGCACCGGTGCCTATCATGGCGCCGCCGGCAAACCTGTTCATCAGCCGCATGCGCCTTGGCGTCTTGAACCAGCTCGAAGCCCGCCCGGAGAGCGCTGCGTAGAAGCCCATGGTGACGATGTTGACGCAGATCACGACCGCAACCACGAGCAGCCCATCGGCGAAGGTCATCGTATTGAGGTCAAGAATCAGCGGCATGATAGAGGCGTGGAACAGGATCGCCTTGGGATTGCCCAATGCGATGGAGATACCGAGGAAAAACGATCGAGACAGTCTTGCCTGGGTTGCGTGCTGTCCATGCGATCGCGCGGAGGCCGATCGCCACATCCGGATGCCGAGAAACACCAGATAGGCAGCACCCGCATACTTCAGGATTAAAAAAACCCATTCGAAGGCCTGTACCAGCGCCACGAGACCGAGCAGTGCCAAGGTGACCAGCACCGCGTCGCCTGCGGCGATGCCGAGTCCAGCCAGGAAAGCGCGAACGAAGCCAAGCGAGACGCCATTGGCGATAACCGTGAACATCGCCGGACCAGGCGTGGCGGCGGCAAATGTGATCGCGGCGCAGTAAGCCAAAAATGCCGTCAATGTCATCGTCGCATCTTCCCCCTCGGCACGCGCACACGCCGGAAAACAGCGACGATCTCCTCGCGGCTGCACTCGATGGCGCCGAGCCGCACCGCGCGGTCGCGCTCGAACCCGGTTATGTCATAATGCGGCGCCGATGTCTTCGGCGGCCCTTGGTAGGACGAGCGCTTGATGCCGAGCTGCGCGGCGAAGCGATGCAGCTCGTCGGTGTCGTCTGCCAGCAGATGACACCAGCGGTGGCCGACCCATTTCCAGATCGCCGCATCGACATAGACCGCCATGGGGCTTGCCGCACTCCTTCATCTTGCGCCGACCAACACGCCGCTAACGATGATAGAAGGGATTAGCATAGAAAATGAAGCCGCCGCCGGCCTGGAGTTGCGCTATGGTGCTGGTGATGGTCTCCTGCATGCGGTCGTGCAGTTCGACGAGTGCCGCCTCGACGGAGCCTTTATAGGCGTGCAAGCCTAAAGGGTCCGGCACCCGGATATGGGCGCGGCGTGGGCCTGCCGGCTGCGGCACGAAACGGTCGATCGTATCGCGCAGTGTACCCTTGCAATAATCGTTGCGGATCCGCTTCAAGTGTTCGGCGATCTCCTCCTGCGTGATGCGCGGATTGGCTGAAGCCCAGGGCCCGACACGCCGCAAGCGCTGGATCGTATCCGCCAGCGTTCGGACCTGCTTCCGGCTTCCGGTATCATCCGTGTTTTCTCGCAGCCAGCGGCGCGACCGGCGCAAAAGCTCGCCACTGTCGAGCGTGCCGGCGCCGACCGAGACAAGTTCAGCAAGGCGACGGCCGAGTTCCACGAGCAGGTCCTTCTGACGTGCGTCATACGAAACCCGCTCATCGGACCGCAGGCCATATGCAGCCTCATCGCGCGACAGCAATGTCGCATAGATACGATGGACGCGCTCCGGCAGCGAATCGGCGGCATGGCGTTCGATCTTCAGGCTGCGCTCGACGTAGGCGCACTCCTTTGCCAGCGCTGCCTCGACATTCCCCGTGAAAGCGAGCTTCCAGATCACGGGCGCGATCCAAACTTTGAAATCCGGATCCGTCAGGCGGCCGCGCTTCAGCGCTTCGAGCCCCATCTCGACCGCGCCCGGCAGCAGCGGGGCAACGATGTTGGCATGCCAGCCGACGCCGCCTTCGGGATGCAGGAGAACGCCGTGCCCTTTCAGCGCCCAGGCCACCGAATGTTCCTTGGCGGCCCCGCTATTGCCCGGGATTTGGGCGATTAGATTGTTGGCCAGCCAGAATTTCTGCATCAGCCGGCCAAGCCCGTTGACGACGCCGTGCGTGGCCCAGGATGCCGCCAGCGGGCTTACCCGCGAGACGACCTCCTTGTCGATCATCCAGTCGGTAAAGAACTCCGGATGGTTGGGCGTGATGAACGTCGCCTTGCCCGCGCCGCAACAAGCCTTCAACCTTTGCCGGTCGTCCTCCGGAAAATCGATGTGGCGGACATTGGCGACGCCGCGCAGACCGGCCAGACGGTTGAACGGCAACAGGTCGCGAAGCCCCGGAATGCCGTGCAGCATGACAATGCGGTTGACGAATGTCATGGCCTTGATCAGCGTCGCATTGGGCCGCGGCGCCACAAAAACGTCGATCCTGCTCAACCTGCTCCCCCCGCGGCGCTTACCGTCGTAAGACGTTGATATGCAATTGCGGCATGCTCAAGTCGGTGCAACATGCCCGCAAGATCAAGCGCCACTATCGCGGAGAGCAGCCGGCAGCAGCTTGCCGTCGGTTCGAGCCTATTTCGACGGGCAGGTCTTTGGCTGATCGAACAGCGACAGATTGACCAGCTTGCCGGTCATCGAGAACTCGCCATAGTCCATTACGAGACCGCGCGTGATGCCGTTCTCGTGCAGCTTGAAGCTGATCCGGTATTCCGGCACTTCCTCGCCGCCTTTGTCGGTATCGTCGAAATAGGCGATGTCAACCGGCCAGTATTTGTCGCTGGCGAGCTTGGCCAGCGCCGGCACTTCCGGATCAGTCTTGTCGGCATTGGCTTGCTTGCCGACGACGACGGTGGTGGTCATCACCTTGTTGGCATCCTCCGAGCCGTCGAACAGGTTGGTTTCGTAAAAACGCTCGCCCTTTTCCGCCTTGCCGATCATTTCAACCATTTGCTGGGTCGGGAACTGGGTCGCGGCGAGTTCCAGGCTGTTCTTCTCGGGCTTGTCGATTTCGACCTTGAGACCATTGGCCTCCTTCGTTGCCGTCCCCTTGACCTCCTTGTCGAGGTTCTGGTCGACAAAGGACTTGTTGACGAAGGAGAAGGTCTTGCCTTCGGCATCCTCGAAGGTGGTCATCTGCTGGTCGGTCAGCCTAGTATTGTCGTTGGTGACGATCTGGGTGACCAGGCGGAACTTTACCGTGTAGCCCTCGCAAGGCGAGCCATTGAACTCGTAGACCATACGGCCCGATATGCCGGTGATCCCCGAGCGATCCGACGCCTTGTCCAGGGTGATATCATAGACGGCACGGTGCGCCTGCAGCGCCGGCACCGCAAAAGCGGGAGCCGCCCAGGAAGCCGCTGTCAGAAGAACGGCGTTGAATGCGAGGCGCGTTGCGCGCATGGGGTGCTCCGATCATCGCGGCTAATGGCAGGCCGCATGGAAAGATGGTCCAGCTTAAAAAAAGTCGTGGCGGAAGCGAGGCAAAAATAGCAATTTCGGCCCGGCCTGCGCGGCACCTTCAAGCAATAGGGAAATAGCATGAGCGAAACAATCGAAAAGCGGCTAAGCGATCTCGGCGTGACGCTGCCGGCTGCCGCTGCGCCCGCCGCCAACTACGTTCCCTATTGCAGGACCGGCAATCTGCTGTTCACCGCCGGGCAGTTGCCGCTCAAGGAGGGCAAGCTCCAGGCGAGCGGGCTGCTTGGCCGCGATGTCGACACCGCGACCGGAAAGGAAGCCGCAAAATACTGTGCGATCAACATATTGGCGCAGGCCCAGGCGGCACTTGGCGATCTCGACAAGATCCGCCGCCTGGTGAAGATCACCGTCTTCGTCGCCTCGGCACCGGATTTTGTCGAACAGCATCTGGTCGCCAACGGCGCCTCGGATTTTCTCGTCGCCGTGCTCGGCGACCGCGGCAAGCACGCCCGCTCCGCCGTCGGCACCCCCTCCCTGCCGCTTAATGCCGCAGTGGAAATCGAAGCGATCTTCGAAGTCGAATGACCGGGACTGCGACCATGACCGACCTTTCCTGGCTGACTGCCCGGCCCGTCGCCCATCGCGGCCTCCACGACATGAACAAGGCGCGCTGGGAGAACACTCTTTCCGCCTTCGCCGCGGCAGCCGAGCGCGGCTATGCGATCGAGTGCGACGTGCACCTGTCATCCGACGGCGTCCCCGTCATCATCCACGATGGCGATCTGCGGCGGCTGACCGGCGAGGACGGCTTCGTCTGGCAGCGTACGGCTGCTGAGATCACGGCGCTGAAGGTCGGCGGCACCGCCGACCATTTGCCGACGCTGCAGCAGGCGCTTAATCTGGTCGACGGGCGTGTGCCGATGGTTGTCGAGCTGAAAGGCGCTGCCGGACACGACGAAGGCCTGGTCGAAGGCGTCGGCAAGATGCTCAAGCGCTATAAGGGCAAGACCGCGATCATGTCGTTCGACCATTGGCTGATCCGCGAGTTCCCGAAACATGCACCCGGCATACCCGGCGGGTTGACCGCCTACGGCAACGACAACCATCTGATCGAGGCGCATTTCGCCATGCTGGCGCATGACATCGCCTTTATCTCCTACGCCGCCGGCGACCTGCCGAACCGGTTCGTGTCGTTCGTACGTGAAAGGCTCGGCATGCCGGTGATCACCTGGACAGTGCATGACCAACCTGCCGTCGACCTGACCTTCAAATATGCCGACCAGATGACGTTCGAAGGATTCGAGCCCGATCTTGTGCGGCTTGCTTGAACGGGCTTGTATGGGTTCGCAGCGAGCTTAAGTAAGCCACATGGATCAAGGGGACGACTGCGACAGACAAACGGCGAATGCGGAGCTGTCGATCCGCATCGCCGCGGGCATCGGCGCCTTCACCAGCGCGGAATGGGACAGCCTTGGTGGCACTACGCGGGGCGAGGCAGAAAACGCCTACAACCCGCTTGTTTCATTCGCTTTTTTGAGCGCGCTAGAAGATTCCGGCTGCGCCGTTCGACGCACCGGCTGGCAGGGTCATCATCTCAGGCTGGAAACCGCGCAAGGCAAGCTGCTCGGTGCGGTCCCCTGCTATCTGAAGTCGCACAGCCAGGGCGAATATGTCTTCGACCATGGCTGGTCGGACGCATTCGAACGCGCCGGCGGGCGCTACTATCCGAAGCTGCAATGCGCGGTGCCGTTCACACCCGTCACCGGCCCTCGCCTGCTGGTCGGCAAGCGCGAGGACAGCCCCACCGTCAAGGCCGGCCTTGCGGCCGGCGTAAAGGCGGTGACGGATAAGCTCGGCGTGTCTTCCGCGCATGTCACCTTCGCGCCGGAGGATGATGTCCAGATCTTGGCGGCAGCCGGCTTCCTGCATCGCACCGACCAGCAGTTTCACTTCTTCAACGAAGGCTTTTCGAGCTACGACGATTTTCTCTCGACGTTGGCCTCGCGCAAGCGCAAGGCGATGAAAAAGGAGCGGCGTGAGGCGCTCGCCGACGGCATCTCGATCGACTGGCTGACCGGCAAGGATCTGACCGAAAAAGCCTGGGACGACTTTTACGCGTTCTACATGGATACCGGCAGCAGGAAATGGGGCCGGCCCTACCTCAACCGCGATTTCTTCTCCTTGATCGGCGAGCGCATGGCCGACGACATCCTGCTGGTGATGGCCAAACGCAACGGGCGCTACATAGCCGGCGCCATCAACTTCATCGGTTCAGACGCGCTCTACGGCCGCAATTGGGGCTGCATCGAGGACCACCCGTTCCTGCATTTCGAGGTCTGCTACCATCAGGCGATCGATTTCGCCATCTCGCGAAAGCTGAAGGTGGTTGAAGCCGGTGCGCAGGGCGAGCACAAGCTGGCGCGCGGCTACCGGCCGGTGACGATGCATTCGGCGCACTACATCGCCCATCCAGGTCTGCGCAATGCAGTGGCCGACTACCTCCAGCGCGAGCGGCGCGAAGTCGAGCGGATGAGCGAATATCTGGAAGAGCACACCCCGTTCCGCAAGGACATGGCGGAGTAGCAAAACCCGCCCGATCGCTCAACCACGTTCGAGCCTGCATGGCCGATGTCGACCGATCGTCTTGCCCGCCCGCAACAGCTTCGCTACACGAGACCGCGAGCCAAGAACCGGAGCGTGCGCCATGGCCGAAGCAACCTACGACAGCAGCAACATTTTCGCAAAAATCCTGCGCGGAGAAATCCCTTCGCACCGCGTCTACGAGGATGATGCGGTCATCGTCTTCATGGATGTGATGCCGCAAGGACCGGGTCACACGCTGGTCGTGCCGAAAGCGCCGTCGCGCAACCTGCTCGACGCGGATCCGGCGGTGCTTGGCCCCCTCTTCGCTCACGTGCAGAAAGTTGCGCGGGCAGTAAAGAAGGCCTTCGATGCCGATGGCGTCACGGTCATGCAGTTCAACGAACCAGCTTCGGGCCAGACCGTCTACCACCTCCATGTCCATGTCATTCCGCGCTTCGAAGGCATCCCCTTGAAGCCGCACAGCGGACAGATGGAACAGCCTGAAGTCCTGGCTGAGAACGCCGGCAAGATACGGACGGCGCTGGCAAACTGAATCGGGGCGAAGCCGCTCGGCCGACACTCGACCACAAGCTTCATGAAAAAAGCCCCGTTGCCGGGGCTTTTTTACTTGCAGGATTGTCAGTTCTTACGCGGCAGTTGCGGCACCAGGCTGCGCTTGCCGCCATCCTTGCCCTTCGGCTCCGACTTCTGCGCCACCGCCTTTTTCCCGGCGGGCTTTTTCGCCACCGCCTTCTTTGCTTTCGGCACGTCGTCCGGCTCTTCCTTCTTCGGCTTCACCGGCGCCTCGTCGGCGAGCGATTCGAGCTTCAGGCCGGTCTCGCCGGTTTCCTTCTTCTCGACGGTGACACGCACCGTGCCGCCCTTCTTGAGCTTGCCGAACAGCACCTCGTCGGCCAGCGGCTTCTTGATGTGCTCCTGAATGACACGGCCAAGTGGCCGCGCACCCATGCGCTCGTCATAGCCCTTGTCGGCCAGCCAGGCGATTGCATCCTGCGACAGGTCGAAGGTCACGCCGCGTTCGGAAAGCTGCGCTTCCAGCTGCATGACGAACTTCTGCACCACCTGATGGATGACCGGCACCGGCAGCGAGCCGAACGGAATGATCGCATCGAGACGGTTGCGGAACTCCGGCGTGAACAGCCGGTTGATCGCTTCGACATCGTCGCCTTCGCGTTTGGTCGAACCGAAACCGATCGCCGCGCGCTGCGCGTCGGATGCGCCCGCATTGGTGGTCATGATCAGGATGACATTGCGGAAGTCGATCTGCTTACCGTTATGGTCGGTCAGCTTGCCGTGATCCATGACCTGCAACAGGATGTTGAACAGGTCCGGATGCGCCTTTTCGACTTCGTCCAGCAACAGCACGCAATGCGGATGCTGGTCGACGCCGTCGGTCAGAAGGCCGCCCTGGTCGAAGCCGACATAGCCGGGAGGCGCGCCGATCAGCCGCGAAACGGTGTGGCGTTCCATATATTCCGACATGTCGAAGCGGATCAGCTCCACGCCGAGCGAGGCGGCGAGCTGCTTGGCCACTTCCGTCTTGCCGACACCGGTCGGACCGGAGAACAGGTACGAGCCGATCGGCTTTTCCGGTTCCCGCAGGCCGGCCCGCGCCAGCTTGATGGCCGAAGTCAGCGCGGTGATCGCGGTGTCCTGGCCATAGACGACGCGCTTCAACTCGATGTCGAGACCTTGCAGCACCTTCTCGTCGTCGGCGGAAACCGTCTTCGGCGGGATGCGCGCCATCGTGGCGATCGTCGCTTCGATCTCCTTGATGCCGATGGTCTTCTTGCGCTTGGCTTCGGGCACCAGCATCTGCGAGGCGCCGGTCTCGTCGATCACGTCGATCGCCTTGTCCGGCAGCTTGCGGTCGTTGATGTAACGGGCCGAGAGCTCGACCGAAGCCTTGATCGCTTCACTCGTGTAGCGAACCTTGTGGAACTCCTCGAAATAGGGCTTCAGTCCCTTCATGATCTCGATGGCGTCCTCGACGGTCGGCTCGTTGACGTCGATCTTCTGGAATCGCCGCACCAGCGCGCGGTCCTTCTCGAAGAACTGCCGGAACTCCTTGTAGGTGGTCGAGCCGATGCAGCGGATCGCGCCGGACGACAGCGCCGGCTTCAACAGGTTCGACGCATCCATGGCGCCACCAGAGGTGGCTCCTGCCCCGATCACGGTGTGGATCTCATCGATGAACAGCACGGCGCCGGGATAGTCCTCGAGCTCCTTGACGACCTGCTTCAGCCGCTCCTCGAAATCGCCGCGATAACGGGTGCCGGCCAGCAGCGTGCCCATGTCGAGCGCGAAGATGGTGGCATTGTGCAGCACTTCGGGAACGTCGCCCTCGACGATGCGCTTGGCGAGGCCTTCGGCGATCGCCGTCTTGCCGACGCCGGGATCGCCGACATAGAGCGGGTTGTTCTTGGACCGGCGGCACAGCACCTGGATAGTCCGGTTGATCTCGCTCTCGCGACCGATCAGCGGATCGATCTTGCCAGCCTTGGCCTTGTTGTTCAGGTTGACGCAATAGGCAGTCAGCGCGTCCTGCTGCTGCTTCTTCTTGCCGCCTTCTTCTTGCGGCTCAGCTCCGCCCTGGCTGCCTTGCTCGTCGTCGGCGCCGCGCGGCGTCCGCGTCTCGGAAGCGCCTGGGCGCTTGGCAATGCCATGCGAGATGTAGTTGACCGCGTCGTAGCGGGTCATCTGCTGTTCCTGCAGGAAATAAGCGGCGTGGCTCTCGCGCTCGGCGAAGATGGCGACGAGCACGTTGGCGCCGGACACCTCCTCGCGGCCTGACGACTGCACATGGATCACCGCGCGCTGGATGACGCGCTGAAAACCGGCCGTCGGCTTGGAATCTTCATCGTAGCCGGTGACGAGATTGTCGAGCTCGGTGTCGATATAGGTGAGAACCGTATGCTTCAACTCGTCGAGATCGACGTTGCAGGCACGCATGACTGCGGCCGCCTCGGTGTCGTCGATCAGGGCGAGCAGCAAATGTTCAAGGGTTGCATATTCATGGTGCCGCTCATTGGCGAGCGTCAGCGCTTGGTGAAGCGCCTTTTCCAGGCCTTGGGAGAAAGCCGGCATGTTACCTCACTTCTTCTCCATCACGCATTGCAGCGGATGCTGATTCTGTCGGGCGAAATCCATGACCTGAGACACTTTGGTCTCGGCCACCTCGAATGTATAGACCCCGCACTCGCCCACCCCATGATTGTGAACATGAAGCATTATGCGTGTGGCGGCTTCGCGATCCTTCTGGAAAAAACGCTCCAGCACGTGAACCACGAACTCCATGGGTGTGTAGTCGTCGTTAAGGATGAGGACCCGATACAGACTGGGCTTCTTGGTCTTGGTTTTTGTGCGCGTGATGACGGCCGTGCCGCGACCGGCCTCATTGCCGTTGCTGCCGTTCTGCATTCGCACCACGTAGCTCGTGGCAGTCAAACCTGTAGTCACGTAGTCCTGCCTCTTTCGAATCCTCATGCATGCTCGACATGTAGGTGCTCGATGGACGATTTTAAGCCCTTCTGTTTAGCTGACAATATGGCTAGGTGGCCAAACTTGACCGATTTTTCAAATCGTGAAGACCGCAAGGACCCCGATTTCGAGCTGGCATGAAAAAACCCGGCCGCGCGTTCGCGACCGGGTCTGTCTTTTGAGGCCCAAGGGCCGGCTTGGAACGTTCGTCGAATTTACTTCGCCTTGGCGACAATCGATTCGAACGGCTTGTAGGCTTCCTTGGCGAGTTCGGCATAGAGATCGCCAAGCTTGGTGGCCTCGGTGACGAAGCTCTCATAGGACTGCTTGGCGTAGTCGGACTGGATTTCGATCGCCTTATCCAGCGACTTGGCGGAGAAGAGCTTCTCGACAACGGCGCTGCCGGCCTCAAAACTTTTCTTGGTGTACTCGCCCGCCTCGGTGGCGATGGCCTGCGCACCCTTGGACAGCGATGCAAAGCTCTTCAATCCGGTGTCGGCAAATTCCTTGCCGTATTTGCTGAAATCTTCATAGGTCTGGGTCATTTCACGCATTCCCTGAACGGTTGCCTTTGGACGATGAACGCGCCTTGTCCGGGCCGCGTTGTGCAATGCGTGTAAATATATTGTGCAGTGCACAAAAAGTCAAGATTTCCGCGGCAATGCGCATCGTGAGCCGCCGGCAATCGCTAAGATTCGAATAAAGAGAGGCTCAATCCCGCAGAAAAGGGTGAACGCGGCGGTTACCATAAACGGATTGGTAACGCTGCCCGCGTTAGCGTGGCCCGAGGTGAGGCAGGACCCTTTGCCGCCTCCAAGGCAACGGAAATTCAAAGGAACTATCAGTGCGTAAGGCGTTGTCGGGCTTCGTTTCCAAATCCGCGTCCCCCCTCAAAACGATCATGATTCTCGCTATGGCGATGAGCTTCGTCGTCGCGGACGCGGCTTCATCCATGGCGGCCAAGTCGGCGGCCATCGTCATCGATGCCAAGTCCGGCAAGGTGCTTTATTCGTCGGATGCCGATGGCCGGCGCTATCCGGCCTCGCTTACCAAGATGATGACGCTCTATCTGACGTTCGAGGCATTGGCGAAGGGCAGGATCAGCAGGAATTCTCCGGTCGTGTTCTCGGCCAATGCCGCTGCCGAACCGCCAACAAAGCTCGGCGTCAAGCGGGGCGGCTCGGTCACGGTCGAGACCGCCATCCTGTCGATGGTGACCAAATCGGCAAACGATTCCGCAACTGCGCTTGGCGAGATGCTCGGCGGCAATGAGGCCAATTTCGCCCGCATGATGACCGCCAAGGCGCGGGCGCTGGGCATGCGGGGAACCGTTTTCCGCAACGCCAACGGCTTGCCTGATCCCGGGCAGTTCACGACGGCGCGCGACATGGCGCTGCTCGGTATCGCCCTGAGAGAGCATTTTCCACAATATTACGGCTATTTCTCGCAGCGCTCCTTTCTTTACGGGCGACAGCGCATCAACGGCCATAACCGTCTGCTCGGACGCATCAAGGGCGTCGACGGCATCAAGACCGGTTATACCCGCGCCTCCGGCTATAACCTGGTCTCCTCGGTATCGGATGGCGACCGGCGCATCGTAGCGGTGGTCATGGGCGGCAGGTCCGGCGGCAGCCGCGACAGCCAGATGGCCGGGTTGATCAATGCCTACATGCCGAAGGCGTCGTCGCGCGGCGGCGGCATGCTGATTGCCAAAGCCGGTGGCGGCAATCCGATTTCAGCCCTGGCCAAGGTGCTTCTGCCGAAGCATGACGCGCCGACGCCGGATAGTAAGCCGGACGACGATGCCGTTGCCTCCCTCGTCGAGGAAAATGCTCCCGTCGTTGAAGAAACCACTCCGGTCGTTCAGACCAGAAAGGTCAAGACGGCGGCCGTGGCGACAGCGGACGATGTGGCGACGGCCCGGGTCGCCGCAGCCTATGCCGAACCGGCTGCAGAGGTCGATCCGGTCAGCACGGCGTCGGTGCCATCCGGCTGGGCAATACAGGTCGCCTCTTCGCCAAAGCAATCCGAAGCAAAGGCTTTCCTCGACAAGGCGACGAAGCAGGTGCCCTCCGTTCTGGCCGATGCCTCCGGTTTCACCGTCGCCTTCGACAAAGACGGCGTCACCTATTACCGCGCCCGGTTCGGTGGTTTTGGTTCGAAGACCGCCGCCTGGAAGGCTTGTAACGCTTTGAAAAAGAAGAAGATCGAGTGCTACGCCGTCCAGCAGTAAGGGCGCGAAACGATATCTTTCCCGAAAGTTCTGCGTCGAAGGAGACTAGTTGTGATTGGAGAGCAAGACGTCCTTGGCTTCGTTGATCCGCGCCGCCAGGAAAGACGTGCCACCGATATCGGGGTGCAGGCGCTGCATCAGGCGGCGGTGCGCCTTGCGGACATCCGCCGCGGCAGCCCCCGCTTCAAGACCAAGGATCTTGTAGGCCTCCTCCTTAGTCATGGCGCCCGAACCTGGCGCAACACCCAGCCCTTCGCCACCATTCGCGTCAGCGTCTTTGCGCCAGATGGGAAATCTGCCGTCAAGATACGTCTCTAGCAGCTGGCGGCTCTCCGGATCGCCGGAGAGTTCGCGATAAAGTTGCTGCAATTCGGCAAGCCCCATCGAGCCAAGCATCTTGCCTTCATGGCGCCCAGCCAGCACGAGGCCTTCGAGGCCGCCGGTGTCGTGATCGAGTTCCATCTCAAGCGCCGCGGTACGCACCGTCGAACGCTTGCCCGGTGCCAGTTTCGCGGCCGGCTGATTCATGCGCATGGAGCCATACCAGGCGAGCGCGGCCGACAGGATCAAGCCGCCGAGGCCCTCGCGCCCGACCAGCAGCACGGCAACGCCGACCAGCCCGAGCAGCACGGGTCCAAGGGTCCTCATGCCGCCTGCAAGCTTCCCCGGATCGGCGCGCAGGAAGATGGTGAGCATGCCGAGAAGCACCAGAAGCAATGCTACAAAAGCGATAATCGCGCCCATCAGTTTCCGCCGCCCCGTAGATGCTCGATCATCAGCCGGTCCTCCGGCCTGCCCCGGTCCTCCAGTGCTTTCAGACCGCCGGTCGCAAACACGGCGACGGACGAAAGCAGGCCGGCCAAGGTCGCGGCAGCCCGCCGATCAAACCGGAACCAGGCCCCTTTGGACAGCCGTGCAATTTCCTTGAACGCCTTTTCTGCACCGGCATCATGGCCTTCCTGAAAAACGAAGACAGGAACGCCGTGCAGACCTAGGCTACCGGCCTTTTCGGCCAGATCATCTATGTTTTCTTCCATCGCATCGCCGATATAGACCAGCGCGTTGACCTTGGCCGCCGCCGTCTGTTTCAGCGCATGGGCGAGCACCTTGCCGATCTGGGTGTGGCCGCTACGGCAGTCGATGCGCGTCATCAGCTGCTTCAGAGCTTCGGTATCGGTGACGAATGCGGAGGAACGGCACTCGCCAAGCCCGCGGAAATAGACCAGTTGAACCTTGAGCACCCCAGCCTTGCCGACGGCGTCGAACATCTCGGCCTGCAGCGCACAGGCGAGATCCCAGGTCGGCTGGCGGCTCATCGTAGCGTCGAGGGACAGGATCAGCCTGCCTGAACCGGTGGCGGATGCAGCGAGCGTCCTTGCCTGACGGAGAAAGGCGTCGATCTCGCCGGTGCTCGATTGGGACTCGACCGGCGCAGGATTGGCCTTTGCAGGCACGGGCTGCTTCTTGTCGCTCATGACATTCAAGATGTGGCGTTGTTCCCCAGCTTGCAAGCCCAGATCAGGCGACCTGCAGGACCGGTGATGATGGCAACTGCGGACAAGCGTTCGGCCGGTGCCCTTGGCGTTACGGTTCTTGGCGTCAGAGTAGGCCGAGATCGGCAAGCTCACGCCTGAGCTTCGGCGGCATTTCGATCAGCCCGGCTTTGCCCTTGCCGAGATCGGCCGGCGCGTCCGCCGGCTTCAGGTAGCGCCACCCTTGGAATGCACGGCGCGGCTGCCGGTCGGTGCGCACGACCTCGGGATCGAGGATCAGATGGCAGCGGCCGATGCCATCGTCATCGGTGAAGGGCCGGATTTCGGTGATCAGCTGACGGCATTGGACATTGCCCTTGACCACCCAGTAGAGCGAGCCGCCGTCGGTGATCTCGGCGCCGCGCGTCGGCACCATGCGGGTGGTGTGGTAGTGTTCGGCCGGTTCGCCGGCGCGGCGCCGCTCGTCGAGGCGGAAGGCAATCCACTCTTCCAGATCCTCGACGCTGTCACAGCCGACGCAAAGCTTTATGAGATTGAGAGACATCGTTTAAGGTTTAGCCCAGCACGCGAACGCGTCAACGGCCTGATCGACTTCTCCACAGTGGTGGTCCAGGCCGCCAGACTGGCGCTCAGCACTCCACGACATTGACGGCCAATCCGCCAAGGCTGGTTTCCTTGTACTTTTCGTTCATGTCGAGGCCGGTCTGGCGCATCGTCTCGATCGCCGCATCGAGCGGCACGAAATGAACGCCATCGCCCTTGATGGCCAGCGAAGCGGCGGTCACCGCCTTGACAGCGCCAAGCGCGTTGCGCTCGATGCACGGCACCTGCACCAGGCCGCCGACCGGATCGCAGGTCATGCCGAGATGATGTTCCAGCGCGATTTCGGCAGCGTTCTCGACCTGCTCGGGCGTGCCGCCCATGACGGCGCACAATCCCGCCGCAGCCATCGCCGAAGCCGAACCGACCTCGCCCTGGCAGCCTACCTCGGCCCCCGAGATCGAAGCATTGGTCTTGATGATGCCGCCAACGGCCGCCGCCGTCAGCAGGAAATCGCGGATACTCGGCTGGTCGGCTTCGGGATGGAAATGCAGCCAATAGCGCAACACCGCGGGCAGAGTGCCGGCCGCCCCATTGGTTGGCGCGGTGACGACACGGCCGCCGGCGGCGTTCTCCTCGTTGACCGCCATTGCATAGATCGACAGCCAGTCATTGGCGAGCAGCGGGTTGGGCCGGTTCTGCTGCCATTGCTCCTGCAACTTGTCGTGCAGCATCCGGGCACGGCGGCGCACCTTCAGTCCGCCGGGCATGATGCCGTCTTGCGACAGGCCGCGCTCGATGCATCCCTTCATGGCGCTCCAGATGCCGTCGAGGCCGGCGTCGAGCTCCTCGCGCGACATCTGCGTCTCCTCGTTGACGCGCTTCATCTCGGCGATGGAAAGGCCACTTTTCGCTGCCATTGAGAGCATTTCGACGGCGTTCTTGAACGGATATGGAACCTTCTTGCCTTCGGTTGTCGCCGAGCCCCTCGCCTTCATCCGCTGCAATTCTTCCTCGGAAACGACAAAGCCGCCGCCGATCGAATAGTAGACGCGCCTCAGCAGCAACCGGTCTCCGGCATCATAGGCAGAAAACGCCATGCCATTGGCGTGACCCGGCAGCGGCGTCTTGCGATCCAGCACCAGATCCGTTGCCGGGTCGAAACGATAGGACGGATGGCCGGGCGGCGAAATCCGCTTCTCGGCGGCGATGCGAGCGGCGATGCCGTCGGCGTGGTCAGGATCCACCGTCTGCGGCGTCTGGCCGGCGAGGCCGAGCACCACGGCGCGATCGGAGCCATGGCCGATACCGGTATAGGCGAGCGAGCCATGCAGGCTGGCCGCGATTCGGTCGACCCTGGCGTCGGCCGGACGCGGCCAGTCGTCTCCCGCAATCTCGTCGAGAAACCGCCGCGCAGCCGTCATCGGCCCCATCGTGTGCGAACTCGATGGGCCGATGCCGATCTTGAACAGGTCGAAAACCGAAAGGAACACGTGGGCGTTTTCTCCTGGGACCCTGTTGAGATCTACATATAGGAATTCCCATGATGTTTTCCGCTGTTTTGAAGATCGCGGCGCTGCGCCTGCCGACCTTGTTTGCTCCGGCAGCGACATTCCGGCTTCGGCCATCGAAGCGTCCCCTCCGCCTGTGGTAAAAGCACCGCATGAGCGATTCCTTTCATTTATCGACGGCCGACCTTGCTGCGCTGGGGTTCTTCCTTGCCGCGTGGGTGCTGCATACGCTCGCCGCCGACGGAATGCTGGTCAGCCGCATGTCGCTGACGAGGGCGATGAACGCGCAGCGCGAGGCCTGGATGAGGACCATGGCCGAACGCGAGATCCGCATCGTCGACACCGCCATCATGAGCGGCCTGCAACAGGGGACCGCCTTCTTTGCCTCCAGTTCGCTAATTGCGATCGGCGGCTGTTTTGCCTTGCTCGGCACTTCCGATCAGGTTCTCACTGTTCTGAGCGACCTGCCGTTTGGCGCCACATCCTCACGCGCCGCCTTCCAGACGAAGGTGTTCGGGCTGGTGCTGATCCTGGCCTTTTCCTTCTTCAAGTTCGGCTGGGCTTACCGGCTGTTCAACTATTGCTCGATCCTGATCGGCGCGGTGCCGATTCCGCATGGCGAGGCGTCGCGCAATCCGGTCACCGAAACGGCGGTGTGGCGCGCGGCCCGCATGAACATGCTGGCCGGGAAGCATTTCAATTCCGGGCTGCGCGGCGTGTTCTTCTCGATCGGTTATCTTGGCTGGTTCGTCGATCCCGCCGTTTTCGTGCTATCGACGCTGCTGCTTCTGGCGGTGCTGGTGCGCCGCCAATTTTTCTCGGCGGCGCGGCAGGCGGTGCTCGGTCAGCCGCCTGGCCCGGGAAAAGGCTGATCAATGCGGCCCGACAGCCAATAGGCGACGAGCCCGATCCATTCGCGAATCGCGATGGTCGTGGTCTGCAGCGCTTCGTTGGTAGATTTGCGGAACAGGCTGATACCTTCCTTACCGGAGGTGCGGTAGTCGACCGGCCATGGAACCGTCGGGAAGCCGGCTCTGTCGAACAGCGCCTTGGCGCGCGGCATGTGGAAGGCTGAGGTCACCAGCAGCCAGATCTCGCCGGGTTTCGGCGTAATCAGCCGCTTGGTGAAGACGGCATTCTCGTAGGTGTTGCGTGACTTGTCTTCCAGGATCAGACGATCGGCCGCCACGCCGAGCGCAGTGAGTACGCGTGGCGCCGTGGTTGAGTCGCCTTCGTCCTCACCGATTATTGCAACGGGGCCGCCTGAAATGACGACTCTCGCTGTCGGAAAACGCCGCGCCAGCACGGCTGCCTCGACAATTCGATCGCCACTGGCGTTGAGTTCATAACCGCCGCGAACGAAATTGATGGCGCCGTCCATACCGCCGCCGAGCACAACGATTCCGTCAACCCTTTCCGGCAGGGGTGGCTTAGGGAAACGCTCCTCGAGCGGATTGAGCATCACTGCGCCGAGCGAGGTCCATGCTGACAGTGCCAGGACAAGGAAGGCCAGCACGCTGCCGGTGGCAAATAGCCTTTTGCGCCCGACCAATGCCGCAAGCAATCCAGCCAGCAGCAGGATGATCGCGAGATTAAGCGGCTGGACGAAGAGCCACAGGACCTTGGAGACATAGAAGAACATCCCTCACCCCCTCAGATGAGAAACGATCCTACCACCATTTTTCCGGCTGAAATGTGCCGGCCGCCTGTTCGATGACATGGGCGGTCTGGAACAGCGTTTCCTCGTCGAAAGGCCGGCCGATCAGCTGCAGGCCGAGTGGCAGCCCCTTGGCGTCGAGCCCGGCCGGAACCGCGATGCCGGGCAAGCCGGCCATGTTCACCGTCACCGTAAAGATGTCGTTGAGATACATCTTGACCGGGTCGGCGGCCATGTCTTCGTCTGCGATGCCGAAGGCGGCGGACGGCGTTGCCGGCGTCAGGATGACGTCGACACCTGCGACAAACACATTTTCGAAATCGCGCTTGATCAGGTTACGAACCTTCTGCGCCTGCAGATAGTAGGCATCGTAGTAGCCAGCGGAAAGCACATAGGTGCCGATCATGATGCGGCGCTTGACCTCACGCCCGAAGCCGGCGGCGCGGGTCTTTTCATACATGTCGACAATGTCCTTGCCGGGCACGCGCAATCCATAGCGGACGCCGTCGTAACGGGCGAGGTTGGACGAGGCTTCGGCGGGCGCAACAATGTAATAGGCCGGCAGCGCGTATTTCGTGTGCGGCAGCGAGATGTCGACAATCTCGGCGCCGGCATCCCTCAGCCAGGCAATGCCCTTCTGCCACAACGCCTCGATCTCCTCGGGCATGCCGTCGACACGGTATTCCTTGGGGATGCCGACCTTCATCCCCTTGATCGAGCGGCCGATCGCCGCCTCGTAATCCGGCACCGGCAGGTCGACGGAGGTCGTGTCCTTCGGGTCGACCGAAGCCATCGACTTCAACAGGATCGCGGCATCGCGCACGTCGCGCGCGATCGGCCCGGCCTGGTCGAGCGACGAGGCGAAGGCGACGACGCCCCAACGCGAGCAGCGGCCATAGGTCGGCTTAATGCCGACCGTGCCGGTGAAGGCGGCGGGCTGGCGGATCGAGCCGCCGGTGTCGGTGGCGGTAGCGCCGGCGCACAGGAAGGCCGAGACGGCTGATGCCGAGCCACCGGACGAACCGCCCGGCACCAGCTGGGCATTGTCCAACGTGCGCGCGGTCCTGGTGCCGCCCGCCGAAACGAAGCCGCCCTCGCCCTGATGTGTCGTCGGCATTACCACCGTGTCGAGCCGCGAACGCCGCCACGGGTTGATGACAGGCCCGTAATACGAGGTCTCGTTGGACGAGCCCATGGCGAACTCGTCCATGTTGAGCTTGCCGAGCATGACGGCGCCATCCGCCCACAGATTGGCGGTGATAGTCGATTCGTAGCGCGGCTTGAACCCGTCAAGCACGTGGCTGCAGGCCTGGGTGTGGACGCCTTCGGTGCCGAACAGATCCTTGATGCCGAGCGGGATACCCTCGAGCGACCCGCCCTCGCCCTTGGCCAGTTTCGCGTCGGAGGCCTTGGCCATGTCGCGCGCTTTGTCGCCAGTGACCACCACATAGGCATTGAGCGCCGGATTGGCTCGCTCGATAGCCGAAAGATAAGCCTCGGTGACTTCGGTGGCGGTGATCTCCCTGGAGCGCAATTTGGCGCGGGCCTGCGAAATCGTCAGCTGGGTCAGGTCGCTCATCAGGCAAGACTCTTTTCGTAAAACACCGACCACTCGGAATTGGGATAATTCAGCACCGGCCCACAGCGCGAAAAACCGGCGCGTTCGTAGACGGTCCAGGCGGCGGGATGACGGTCGCCCGTCTCCAGCACCAGACGCTTCAGCCCTTCTTGGCGCGCCAAGCCCTCAATCCGCTCGACGATCATCGCACCGATTTTGCGGCCGCGATGCGAAGGCCGCGTATACATACGCTTGACCTCGCCGACGACAGCATCGTGGCGCTTCAGCGCGCCGCAACCGATGGCAAGGCCGTTATCGCGGGCGATGAAGACGGTCGTGTCGCGGTCCGCCATCTGCTCGACCGTCAAATGGTAGCAATGCTCCGGCGGCGTCAACTCCAGCAATGTGGCGTTGAGCTCCTCGACCAGCCCACGCACATCGTCCTGCAGCGGCGTCTCCGCGGCGATCTCGATTACCATCGGCCAGCTACTCCACGACCTTTGGCACGAGAAAGAAGTTCTCTTCGGTTGCCGGCGCGTTGGCGACGATGTCGGCTGCCTTGCTGCCGTCGGTGACGACGTCCTGGCGCTTCTTCATTGCCATCGGCGTGACCGAGGTCATCGGCTCGACGCCGGAAACATCGACCTCGTTCAACTGCTCGACAAAGCCCAAAATGGCGTTCAATTCGCCGGTCACGCGCTCTGCATCCTCCTCGCTCACCGCAATGCGGGCAAGGTGCGCGACGCGCTTCACGGTTTTAATATCAACGGACATGTTGTGCCTCGGGGAAAACCAGCGCTATAGCGGCGCAGCGCGTGCCGCGCAACATGCATCGTGCCGACAACTGCCCTACGGCATCGCCACGCCGTCGCAGAGGAAATAGCTGCCACCGTTGCCGCTCTGCTCGCTTTCGTCCGCGGCAGGCCGAACCGAAACCAGGTCGATCTGCTTCGGGTTCATCTGAGTCAGTGAGAGAACATCCGGAAAGACGTAGCCCGGCTCCTGGCAGATGGCGGTCACCGCCCAGCTTGGCGACCGTGTCGCCTTGGTGATCTGCAGGAACTCGCAGTTATATTCGATGCTTTCCAGTCCGTTTGCCGACAGTACGATATTGCCGCCCTCGATCACCGTCTGCAGCGTATCCTTTTTGGCCTGCGCGCAGAGATCCTCCGATTGCAGATAGATGCCCTCGATGAAATCCTCGGCGGCCAGCGCCGGCGATGCGGCAACCAGCATAGAAATGCAAAGAGAGTTTCTCAGACCCATGTCGTCATTCCGGTTCGCTATTCCTACAGCGTAATCGTCTCGCCGATCTTCGGCAACGCCACTTTCACACCCGATCCGTCCAGCCCGGCCACAAACTTGTCGGCGGTCTGATCTATCATCGGAAATGTGCCGAAGTGAGCGGGAACGACCGTCTCGAACTTGAAGAAACGCTGGCAGGCAAGAGCTGCCACCGCGCCACCCATGGTGAAGCGGTCGCCGATCGGCACGATGCCGATCTTCGGCTCATGCAACTCGTTGATCAGCGCCATATCGGAAAAGATGTCTGTGTCGCCCATATGGTAGAGCGTCTTATCCTCGGGGAAGTGCAGGACGAGCCCGCCCGGATTGCCGAGATAGGTGTTCTGGCCGCTCTCGCCTAGAAAGGACGATGAATGCAGAGCCTGAACGAAAGTGGTGGTGAAGCCGCCGCAATCGACGGTACCGCCGATATTGCCGGGATTGATTTGCTTGTCACTGACGCCTTTGCCGACCAGGTACATGCAAATCTCGAAATTGGCGACAAGCATCGCGCCGCTTTTCTTGAGCACTTCGACGGCGCCGCTGATGTGGTCGCTGTGGCCATGGGTAAGCAACACGTGCGTGACCCCTTCGGCCGGCTCTTCCCAGCCGCCTGTCCATGACGGATTGCCGACCAGATACGGGTCGATGAGGATTTTCGCGCCTTCGATTTCGACGCGGAATGCCGAGTGTCCGTACCAGGTAAGTTTCATCAATGCCTTCCTCGATTTTTGCTTCGGTAGAGGCTAGAACGCCGACGGCGAAATTAAAGTGCCGCGGCATATGTTGCGCGTATAGGAAGTGCGGCGTCGCGGTCAAAGGAAAAGCCGTTGGGCATCATCACGATCGAGGAGTTGCCGGGCCGGCTCGGCGGCGGCAAGACCCTGGCTGGGCTTGACCTCGGCGACAAGACGATCGGCGTGGCGGTTTCGGACCGCGGCTTGTCCTTCGCGCACCCGCGCCCTGTCATCATGCGCAAGAAATTCTCGCTCGATGCCGCGGTGCTGCTCGCTCTGCTGCAGAAGGAAAATGCCGGCGCAGTGGTGATCGGCCTCCCCATCAACATGGACGGCTCGGAAGGCCCACGCGCCCAAAAATCCCGCGCTTTCGTCCGCAACATGGCTGGATTGACCGATCTGCCGTTCGTCTTTTGGGACGAAAGGCTGTCGACGGTGGCGGCCGAGCGGACACTGATCGAGATGGATTTTTCCCGCAAGAAACGCGCCGGCAAGATCGATTCAGCGGCGGCGGCCTTCATCCTGCAGGGTGTTCTCGACCGGCTTCAGGCGCTCGGAGTCGATGCCTGGTCGAAATAGCGATTGCGCGTTGCCTTGATCCAGCTGCCGATCGCCTTGCGGCGGCGAAATGCCCAGAACGCCATCAGCAGTAGGCCGTCGAAGACGCAAGCCTTCGCCACCATGCCCGGGATGAGCGCCGGATCGACGCCGAGCATCTGCCCATAAAGCTGGAAAACGAGATCGTGCAATTGGCGGCTCAGCATGACATAGCCGAAATTGATGTCGTTGAGCGACAGAAAGAACCAGCCCCAGAACAGGAGGAGCGGAGCCGCCCACAGCGCGAACAAGGTGCGCATCAGCGATCGTCCCTCGAATCCGGCCGGCCCGAAATGCGCGCAAGCGAGGAATTGTACGCCGCTGCCTTGGCCATGATATGCGCGGCCGCGCGGATTTCGCCGGTCACTGGAACTGCCGCGGCAGCGGCTGAGCGCCGCTCGGCGAGCATCGCGACATATGACGCCAGAAGTGCCGCCAATTGCACGGCGACAACCATGAACAGCCCATTGATACCTTGCGCAGCGCCGCCGATGACGATCAACGACAGCACGCCCGAGACCGAGATGAAGGCGATCCGCACAACACTGTCGGCTGGGTCCGGGTTGGTGGCGTCGCTGGTCAATGCTTCAACAAAGGCCCAGCAGAACAGCACCGCGACGACAAGCAATGCCACGGCGAGCGGCGCCACGACGACGGCGTTTTCAAGATCGGCAAAGCGAGTGTTCTGGACGGGAACGCCGAGCACGCCAAGGGCCGCCGCGACGCCACGATTCCCATCGATGCAGATGAACGCCAGCAGGGCGAAAACGGCCGCCCAATGCAATGCCAGAAAAGAGCTCAAAATATGCCGCATGACGCTCCTGCTTCGCAGGACAAAGACCGCTCAGCCGAACAGTCCTTGCCTTAACCATAACACTGGGCTTTGCCACCGGCCGCCGCAATGGAAACCATTTGTTAAGGTTAACGATCATCCACAGGGCGCGCGAAAAAAAGCGGCTACGACCCGGGCGACGGCACTAGTTGATCGGCGGGTAGAGCGTGTCGATGATCATCCGCGCATCGTGGCGCGAATCGAGCATTCCATAGGTGTTGCGCCACTGGCCGGCGAGGCGCGTCTCGACGAAGGCGTCGGCGATCCGCCCTGCCCCCAGCCTGCGAAGCTCTGCCGCCGCCGCCGACAATGCCAATTGCTCGGTCAACAGCCGCGCTGAGCCCTCGTCGGTTGCAGCGACCTGCATTGCTGCCTTGAGCACGCCGACGGTGCCGCGTCCGCCAGCGCCGAGATCGCGGTCGATGCCGGCCAGCACGTCATCGAACAGGCCTGGCGCGCGGCCGAGCACTCGCAACACGTCGAGCGCCATGACGTTGCCTGAACCCTCCCAGATCGCGTTGACCGGAGCTTCGCGATAGTAGCGGGCGAGCGGCCCCTCCTCGACATAGCCATTGCCGCCGAGGCATTCCATCGCCTCATAGAGCAGCGGCGGCGCAATCTTGCAGACCCAGTATTTGACGACCGGCGTCATGGCGCGGGCGAAGGCCGCCTCGCCGCGGTCGCCGGCCGCCTCGTCGAAGGAGCGCGCCAGCCGGAACGACAGCGCGGTAGCGGCGGCAACGTCGAGCGCCATGTCGGCCAGAACACGCTGCATCAGCGGCTGCTCGATCAGATTGGTTCCGAACACCTGGCGGTGGCGCGTATGGTGGACGGCCTCGGCCAGTCCGGCCCGCATGATCGCCGAGGAGGCGACGGCACAGTCGAGCCGCGTCAGGGTCACCATGTCCATGATCGTCTTCACGCCGGCGCCGGGCTCGCCAACCATCTCGCCGATGGCATTGACGAATTCCACCTCGGAGGACGCATTGGAGCGGTTGCCGAGCTTGTCCTTCAGCCGCTGAAAGCGGAAGCCGTTGCCGGATCCGTCGCCAAGCAAGCGGGGAACGAGAAAGCACGACAGTCCCTCCGGCGCCTGTCCGAGCACCAGGAAGGCATCCGACATCGGCGCCGACATGAACCATTTGTGGCCGGTCAGGCGATAAAAACCGCTGCCGGCGCGCTCGGCCTTGGTGACGTTGGCACGAACATCGGTACCGCCTTGCTTCTCGGTCATGCCCATGCCGAGCGTCAGCCCGGCTTTTTCGACCGGCGGCTTTTGGCCCTGATCGTATTTGCGCGTCGTCACCCGAGGCGCCCATTCGCGAAACAGTTTCGGGCTGGCCATCAGCGCTGCCAGCGAAGCGCTGGTCATGGTGATCGGGCAAAGATGCCCGGTTTCGAGCTCAGCCGTGAGGTAAAAGCGCGCGGCGCGCACCTGGTGGCGGCGGCCGATCTCGGCGTCGCCATTCTCCCAGACCGACGAATGCAGCCCGTTGGCGACCGAGCGGCGCATCAGCGCGTGATAGGCGGGGTGGAACTCGACCTGGTCGATGCGCCGGCCCTGGCGATCATGGGTCCTGAGCTTCGGCGTCTCGACATTGGCAAGACGGGCCAGCTCCTGCGCCTCATGCGTCAAAACGAAACGGCCAAGCCCGTCGAGGTCCTTGCGCACCGGATCGGAAAAGCGCTCGGCAAGCTGGATCAGCAACGGATCGCCCCGCCAGGCGTTGCCGCCGGCCAGCGGCGGCGGCTGGTTGGTCACGTCGTCGGTCACGCTTCGTCCTTATCACCTGAAGTCTGCGAATCCAAAGTCATCGCGGTTTATAGCCTATGGCCGGCGGCGCGCGACGAAAATACCGGGGAGAACCGATCCAATCCCAAGCCGGTGCTTGCAGCCGCGGAGCCTCCCCCCTATAGCAGCGACTTGAGATGACTGACGCATCGTCCCTTCCACTTTATCCCCACCGCCATCTTCTAGGCATCCGCGATCTTTCCCCCGCCGACATCGAGCTTCTGCTCGACCGGGCGGACCGCGCCGTTGCCATCTCGCGGCAATCGGACAAGAAGACATCGACGCTGCGCGGCCGCACCCAGATCAATCTCTTCTACGAAGCCTCGACCCGTACGCAATCGTCGTTCGAGCTGGCCGGCAAACGGCTCGGCGCCGACGTCATGAACATGTCGGTGGCAAGCTCGTCGGTGAAGAAGGGCGAGACGCTGATCGATACCGCGATGACGCTGAACGCCATGCGCCCCGACATATTGATCATCCGCCACCAATCGGCGGGCGCGGCGGCACTTCTTGCTCAAAAGGTCGGCTGCTCGGTGGTCAATGCCGGCGACGGCGCTCATGAACATCCAACGCAGGCGCTGCTCGACGCGCTGACCATCCGCCGCGCCAAGGGTCCGTTGTCGAAGCTGATCGTGGCGATCTGCGGTGACATCCTGCATTCGCGCGTGGCCCGCTCCAATATCATTCTGCTCAACGCACTCGGTGCCCAAGTACGGGTCGTCGCCCCTTCGACGCTTTTGCCCGCCGGCATCGAGAAGATGGGCGTCATCGTCACCCGCTCGATGGGCGAGGGTCTGAAGGACGCCGACGTGGTGATGATGTTGCGCCTGCAGCGCGAACGCATGGAAGGCGCTTTCGTACCCTCGGTGCGTGAATATTTCCGCTATTTCGGGCTCGACGCCGAGAAGCTGAAAGCGGCCAAGGAGGGTGCGCTGGTCATGCATCCCGGCCCGATGAACCGCGGCGTCGAGATCGCCTCCGAGATCGCCGACGGCCCGCAAAGCGTTATCCAGGAACAGGTTGAGATGGGCGTCGCCGTGCGCATGGCGGTGATGGAAGCGCTGCTCGATCCTCGCCGCAATCGCGAGGTTGCCTGATGAGCACAACGGTCTTCAGCCGCGCCCGCATCGTCGACCCATCGCGCGGCATCGACGAGATAGGCACCGTCATCGTCGAAGGGCGCAAAATCGTTGCCGCCGGCAAGGCGGCCTTGAACCAGGGCGCGCCCGAAGACGCCACGATCATCGAGTGCGCTGGTAAGGCGATCATCCCCGGCCTGATCGATGCACGTGTCTTCATCGGCGAACCGGGCGGCGAACACCGCGAAACCATCGCATCGGCGAGCATTGCTGCGGCGGCGGGCGGCGTCACCTCAATCGTCATGATGCCCGATACCGACCCGGTGATCGACAATGTCGCACTGGTCGAGTTTGTGCTGCGCACCGCCAAGGACACGGCAATCGTCAACATCTTTCCGGCGGCAGCGATCACCAAGGGGCTGGAAGGCCGCGAGATGACCGAATTCGGCCTATTGCGCGAGGCTGGAGCGGTCGCCTTCACCGACGGCCGGCATTCTATCGCCAGCGCGCTGGTGATGCGTCGCGCGCTGACCTACGCGCGCGATTTCGACGGCGTCATCGCGCATGAAACCCAGGACGCCGATCTCGCCTCGGCCGGCGTGATGAACGAAGGCCTTTACGCAAGCTGGCTTGGCCTTGCCGGCATTCCTCGCGAGGCCGAATCAATCCCCCTGGAGCGCGATCTCGCGCTGGCTCGCCTGACCGGCGGCTCCTATCACGCTGCCAAGATCTCGACGGCTATGGCGGCAGACGCGGTAGCGCGCGCAAAAGCCGACGGCGCCAACGTCACAGCAGGCGTGTCGATCCACAATCTGTCGCTCAACGAGAATGATGTCGGCGAGTACCGCACCTTCTTCCGGCTGACGCCGCCGCTGCGCGCCGAGGAAGACCGGCTGGCGATGATCGAGGCGGTCAAGGACGGCACCATCGACCTCATCGTCTCCTCGCACGACCCGCAGGACGTCGACACCAAGCGCCTGCCCTTCGCCGATGCTGCGGCCGGCGCCATCGGGCTGGAAACGCTGCTGGGCGCGGCGCTGCGGCTCTATCACAATGGCGACGTGACGCTGCTCCGGCTGGTCGAGACCTTATCCACCGCGCCGGCAAGATTGTTCAGCCTGCCCGGCGGCACGCTGAAACCGGGGGCTTTGGCCGACCTTGCACTCGTCGATCTGGACGAGCCATGGATCGTCAGCGAGAGCGGCATCCGCTCGCGCTCGAAAAACACCTGTTTCGAAGGCGCGCGGCTGCAAGGCAAGGTCTTGCAAACGATGGTGGCGGGCCGCACAGTGTTTTCGGCCTAGGACGGAACAGGCGTCACGCCTTCAAATCCGTTCAGCCAAGGAAACTTCGGGGGAACAATGGCTTACAGTCCCGTCTTGGCATTGGTGTTCGGCTATCTTCTCGGCTCGATCCCCTTCGGGCTGCTGATCACCCGTGCCGCCGGCCTCGGCGACGTGCGCAACATCGGCTCCGGCAACATCGGCGCCACCAATGTGCTGCGCACCGGCAACAAGGGTCTGGCGGCGGCCACCCTGCTGCTCGACGCCCTTAAAGGCACCGCGGCTGTGCTGATCGCCGGCCGCTTTGCACCTGAGCTCGGACTCTGGGCCGGTTTCGGTGCGTTTCTAGGCCACCTCTTTCCGGTCTGGCTCGGCTTCAAGGGCGGCAAGGGTGTCGCCACCTACCTCGGCGTGCTGATCGGCCTTGCCTGGCAGGTGGCGGTGATCTTCGCCGTTGTCTGGCTCGCGGTGGCTTTCCTGTTCCGCTACTCCTCGCGGGCGGCATTGACGGCAGCGGTCGTCGTGCCAGTGGCCTTGTACTTCCTGAGCACGCCGCAGATTGCCGGGCTTTTCGCGGCGATGAGCCTGATCGTCATCCTGAAACATCGCGCCAACATTGCGCGGCTGCTTGCCGGCACCGAGGGTAAGATCGGGGCAAAGGAGTGAGCGAGCCCGCCGCCGGGCCGCGCCTCAGCGACCGGCAGCGGCTGAGCTGGCTTCGCCTGATCCGCACGCCGAATGTCGGCCCGGCTTCCTTTCGCGACCTGATCAACCGGTTCGGTTCGGCCGAAGCAGCGCTTGCGATGCTGCCGGAGCTGATGATTTCGGGTGGCGCCAAAAAAATCGTCCGCATTCCGTCCATTGCCGAGGCCGAGGCCGAGCTGGAGGCAGCCAGGCGGGCGGGCGCCCGCTTCGTCGGCATCGGCGAGGCGGATTATCCGCCGCTGATGAAGAGCATGGACCATCCGCCGCCGTTGCTCGCGGTCAGGGGCAGTAGTGCGGTTTTCCGCTTGCCCGCGGTCGCCATCGTCGGCGCTCGCAACGCCTCGCTGGCCGGCATCAAGATGGCGCGGAGGCTGGCGGCGGATCTCGGCCGCGACGGCTATGGCATCGTCTCCGGCTTGGCGCGCGGCATCGATACGGCCGCGCACCAGGGCAGCCTTTCGACCGGCACGATCGGTGTGCTCGCCGGCGGCCTCGATTTGCCCTACCCGCCCGAAAATGCCGGGCTGTGCGACGAGATTGCCGAGCGCGGTGGCGCCATCGTCTCGGAAATGCCATTTGGCTGGCAGCCGCGCGCGCAGGATTTTCCGCGCCGCAACCGGCTTGTTGCTGGCGCCGCATTGGGATTGGTGGTGGTCGAGGCCGCACAGCGCTCCGGCTCGCTGATCAGCGCCCGGCTTGCCGGTGAGATGGGCCGACTGGTCTTCGCCGTTCCCGGTTCGCCGCTCGATCCGCGCGCCGCCGGCACCAATGGCCTGCTCAAGGACGGCGCCACCCTTGTCACCGAGGCCGCCGATGTCACCAGTGCGATCGCGCCGCTGGTCGGCGCCTGGGCGCCAAGGACATCGCCGCTTGAAGAGCCGCCCGACTTTTCGGCAACGCCGCCGCCGCGCGAGGATGACCGCGACCGCGTCGTCGAGGCACTCGGCCCGACGCCGGTAGCAGTCGACGAGATCATCCGCCACACCGGCCTGCATCCCGCCCAAGTGTTCATGGTGCTGCTGGAGCTCGACCTCGCCGGCCGGCTCGAACGCCATGCCGGCGGTAGTGTCTCGCTGATTTGACCGGGAGCTTGCGCATGTCCCGGCGCGCATTCAGACGTGATTTCATGACCGATCTAAGCAACAAACCAAAGCGGACGCTGTTCACTCGTAAGACGGCCTTCGTTTGGGCGGCATTGAGCGTCGTGCTGGCGCTGCAATGGTCGATGGATCTCGGCACGCTGGGTTTTCCCGACAGCTATACAACGCCCTTCGCAAGAGGGACGAGCACGCTTCTGGGCATTTTGACGGCAGCCTGCATGGCCCAGGGTCTCTACTTTTTCCTGGCCGGCGTGTTCGGCAGAAAGGTAAGCGCCGTCGGTCTTTGCCCGCAAATCCTTGCCGCAGCGGTTCTCACGGTGGTGCCGGCGCTTATCGTGAAGGATTGTCCGCATTCGCAGCTGTGCAGCAGAGCCGATGAGGCGCTCACCGGCACGATGATGGACGATGGGGCGGGTGGTTAAGGCCACCGCATGCGTTCGGCACGAGGTTGTCACCCATTTCTTAGGTACAAACTGTTACCCATGTCTCCGGGCCGTACACCTCTGGATTTTGGTGAGCGCGATGGGATTCGAACCCATGACCTACTGATTAAAAGTCAGTTGCTCTACCGGCTGAGCTACGCGCTCCCGCGGGCTCAGAAAGGCCGCCCTCGAAATTGCGCGGAACATAGGGAGAGTGCCTCTGCCGGTCAACCGGAAAAAGACGGCTCGCACACCGGGCTTTGCAGCAGTGTCATCATGCCTTGCGGAGCGCTTCGGCGTTGACGGACTGCCTCCCTCTCGCACAAGGCCGAAGCTCGCGCTCTATGGCGACAAAGGCAAGCAGCAAATCGGGAGAACCTTTGCGGATCAGCAACTTGGGATTTTTGGCGGAACAATTTGCGCAGCCTGCCCGTTTCCCGCGATAAGGGACATGCGTTTCAAGGAGAAGACCATGAATAGGATCATGTCGGGCCTGCTGGCGACCACTCTTTCGATCTCATTCGCTGCCGCGGAGATCGTGCCAGTCAACGCTCAGCCCAGCTATGCGCCCCCGGCCCAGGGGATCACCTCGAATGTCCAGACCGTCCAGTACGAGCCGTGGCGGAGGCACCGGAGTTTCAACCGCGATTTCTCGCGTCGCGATTTCTCCCGGCGCAGTTTTGCGCGTGACGATGGCATGTATTGGCGTGGCCATCGCGGCTATCGCGAATATCGTCGCGGCTATCGCCGTCACGGTGACTACTGGTTCCCGCTGGCCGCCTTCGCCACCGGAGCGCTGATTACGGGCGCCATCGTCAACAGCCAGAATCGTGTCTATCGTGGCGATGCCCACGTGCAGTGGTGCTACGACCGTTATCGGAGCTATCGCGCTTCTGACAACACTTACCAGCCCAACTACGGTCCGCGCCGGCAGTGCCGGTCGCCTTACTGAGTCCTAAAGCGCGTCGCGTTCGATCGGCCTCATGCGACGCGCTATCGCAAAACCGCTGTTTGCGCGACATGCATTAGATTAGAGGCTGCAGGCCCGCGCCCGAAACGGCGCGGGTGTTTCATTAGTGCGTATCCGGTGGCATCCCTGCCTATTGAGTACTGAGCGTCCTGCGTACAGCGTGGCGCCAACCTGCCAGCTTGGCGGCACGTGTCGAAGCATCCATGTCCGGCTTGAACCGGCGCTCGAGCGCCCAACTCCTGGCGAATTCCGCGGCCTTCGGCCAGACACCCGCCTTCGAGCCGGCCAGCCAAGCCGCACCAAGCGCCGTCGTCTCGAGAATTGTCGGCCGGTCGACCGGCGCATCGAGAATGTCGGCCAGCCGCTGCATGGTCCAGTCCGACGCCACCATGCCGCCATCGACCCTGAGCACGGTCTTGGCCGAGGCGCCCTTCCAGTCCTTTCGCATGGCGTCAAGCAGGTCGCGGGTCTGGAAGGCAACGGATTCCAGTGCCGCGCGGGCAAATTCCGCCGGCCCCGAATTGCGGGTCAGCCCGAAGATGGCGCCGCGCGCCTCGGCATCCCAGTGCGGTGCGCCGAGCCCGACGAAAGCCGGCACCAGATAGACGTTCTGCGTTGGATCGGCTTCCGCCGCCAATTTGCCGCTCTGCTCGGCCTTGCCGATCACCTTGATGCCGTCGCGCAGCCATTGTACGGCGGCGCCTGCGATAAAGATCGAGCCCTCCAGTGCATAGGTGGTCTTGCCGTTCAGCCTATAGGCGATGGTGGTCAAAAGCCGGTTCTTCGAACGCACCAGATCGCTGCCGGTGTTGAGCAGCGCGAAGCAACCGGTGCCGTAGGTGGATTTCATCATGCCCGGATCGAAACAGGCCTGGCCGATCGCCGCCGCATGCTGGTCGCCGGCCACACCGAGGATTCTGATCTCTGCACCAAACAGGCTTTTGTCTGTGATTCCAAAATCATCGGCACAATCTTTCACCTGCGGCAGCATTCTTGCAGGTATGCCAAGAATGGCCAGCAGCTCGTCGTCCCAGGCATTTTGTTCGATGTTGTAGACCAGTGTGCGCGAGGCATTGGTGGCGTCAGTGGCGTGGACCTTGCCGCCAGTCAGGCGCCAAATCAGAAAACTGTCGATGGTGCCGGCCAGCAGTTCGCCCTTCTCGGCGCGTTTTCTGGCGCCCTTCACCTTGTCCAGCATCCAGGCGATCTTGGTGCCGGAGAAATAGGGATCGAGTAGCAGGCCGGTCTTTTTTGTGAATTTCTTCTCCAGCCCCAGCTTCTTCAGTTTCTGGCATAGCGGCGCGGTGCGGCGGTCCTGCCAGACAATCGCGTTGTGGATCGGCTTGCCGGTCTCTTTGTCCCAGATGACGACGGTTTCGCGCTGGTTGGTAATGCCGATCGCGGCGACTTCGGCTGCGTTGCGGCCAGCTGTCTTCAGCGCGGCCTTCACCGTTTCCACGACGCTTGCCCATATCTCCTCGGGATCGTGCTCGACCCAGCCGGAGGCCGGATAATATTGAGTGAATTCCTTTTGCCCGCTGCCGACGACCTTCATCTTGTCGGCGAACAGGATCGCCCGGCTCGATGTCGTCCCCTGGTCGATTGCAAGGATGTATCCGGTCATTCTCTCTCCCGTCGAAGCGAATTCAAAGGTGCTACGGTGTCTCGACGCCAGACGGCGCGGAGCCGTTCACGCAAACAGGGGAGACGGCAACATGCCGCCTCCCCTGAGCATGGCGATACGGGCGCGGACGCCCGCATCAAACGGTCCTATTGCTGCCAGCTCTTCACCAGCTCGTCGTAGTTGATGGTGACCGGCTTTTCCTTCTCGTTCTCGATCTTGAGCTGAGGAGCGAGATTGCCCTTCTTGACCGCGTCGGCGTTCCAGTAGGCGAGGTCATGCTCTTCGGCCATCTTCGGGCCAATATCGCCCTGGACGCCCGACTTCTCGATGCGGCTCATCACCTTTTCCTGCTCGGCGCAGAGCGAGTCCATCGCTTCCTGCGGGCTCTTGGCGCCCGACGAAGCATCGCCGATCGCCTGCCACCAGAGCTGTGCCAGCTTCGGATAGTCCGGCACGTTGGTGCCGGTCGGCGACCACTGGACGCGCGCCGGCGAGCGGTAGAACTCGATCAAGCCGCCGAGCTTTGGCGCACGTTCGGTGAAGCTCTTGTCGTGGATCGTGCTCTCGCGGATGAAGGTCAGGCCGACATGGCTCTTCTTCACGTCGACCGTCTTCGAGGTGACGAACTGCGCGTAGAGCCAGGCGGCCTTGGCGCGGTCGGTCGGCGTCGACTTCATCAGCGTCCAGGAACCGACGTCCTGATAGCCGAGCTTCATGCCGTCCTTCCAGTAGACGCCATGCGGCGACGGCGCCATGCGCCACTTCGGCGTGCCGTCGTCGTTCAGCACGGCCTTGGCGCTGGCGTCGACCATGCTGGCGGTGAAGGCGGTGTACCAGAAGATCTGCTGGGCAACCGCGCCCTGCGCCGGAACTGGCCCCGATTCGGAGAAGGTCATGCCTTGGGCTTCCGCCGGTGCATAGGCCTTCAGCCAATCGAGATACTTCTGGATGGAGTAGACGGAAGCCGGACCATTAGTGTCGCCGCCGCGCGCCGTGCAGGAACCGACCGGACGCGAATTCTCGTCGACCTTGATGCCCCATTCGTCGACGGGCAGACCGTTCGGAATGCCCTTGTCGCCATTGCCGGCCATCGACAGCCAGGCGTCGGTGAACCGCCAGCCGAGCGACGGGTCCTTCTTGCCATAGTCCATATGGCCGTAGACCTTCTTGCCGTCGATCTCACGCCCGGTGAAGAACGCTGCAATGTCCTCATAGGCCGACCAATTCACCGGCACGCCGAGGTCGTAGCCGTATTTGGCCTTGAAGTCCGCCTTGTTCTTCTCGTCGTTGAACCAGTCGTAACGGAACCAGTAGAGGTTCGCGAACTGCTGGTCAGGAAGCTGGTAGAGTTTCTTGTCGGGCGCGGTGGTGAACGAGGTGCCGATGAAATCCTTCAGATCGAGATTCGGATTGGTGACATCCTTGCCGTCGCCTGCCATCCAGTCGGTCAGGTTGCGCACCTGCTGGTAGCGCCAGTGCGTGCCGATCAGATCGGAATCGTTGACCCAGCCGTCATAGAGGTTCTGGCCGGTCTGCATCTGGGTCTGGATCTTCTCGACAACGTCGCCTTCCTGGGTGACGTCGTGCGTAACCTTGATGCCGGTGATGGCTGTAAAGGCCGGCGCCAGCACCTGCGATTCATACTGATGCGTGGCGATGGTTTCGGAAACCACCTTGATATCCATGCCGGCGAAAGGTTTCGCGGCATCGATGAACCATTGCATTTCGGCTTCCTGGCCGGCGCGGTCGAGCGTCGACAGGTCGCCGATTTCCTTGTCCAGGAAGGCCTTGGCCTCGTCCATTCCGGCATAGGCGTTGCTTGCCCCGAGCAACAGGACAAGCGCAGTTGTTGATGTCAAGAATTGCCGTCGCATGTATTTCCTCCACTGTTAAGTTCAAAGTGCGATCTGGATCGGCGGCCGGCACGCCGCCGTTCCAACAGTTTCCCCCTCTATACGTAGCGGAACACGCCGACGGCGTAGACCACGGAGAGAGCGAGAGCCCACCACAGATTGGGTCCGACTAGACCCAGCCAAGCGAGATGGATAAAGGCACTGCCAAGCAGCGACAGGAACAAGCGGTCGCCGCGCGTCGTTTCGAAGCGCAGCACGCCGACGCGCGGATTGCCGCCCGGCGAGACGTATTCCCACACCGCCATGCCGCAAAGCAGCAGAAAGATGGTTCCAAAGAAGGCCGCGGTCGGCCACGTCCAGGCCATCCACGAAAAATCGAGGTTGGACGAGAGGTTAAATCCCCACAGGCGGATATTGGCCGGATCGCTGAAGCCTACCGTTATTGCCACGAAATCGATTTGAAGGGCCACCCAGGCCACGACGACCAGGGCGAGAAACAGCACGGCCCACCACCATGGGCTTCTGTCGACCTGCTCCATCATACCCTCCCCAGGGCAAAGCCCTTGGCGATGTAGTTGCGCACAAACCAGATGACGAGCGCGCCGGGAATCAGCGTCAGCACGCCGGCTGCGGCGAGCAGCCCCCAATCCATGCCGGCGGCCGAAACGGTGCGGGTCATGGTCGCGGCGATCGGCTTGGCGTCCGTGGTCGTCAGCGTGCGGGCGATCAGCAGCTCGACCCACGAGAACATGAAGCAGAAGAAGCACGCCACGCCGATGCCGCTCGCAATCAGCGGCATGAAGATCTTGATGAAGAAGCGCGGGAACGAATAGCCGTCGATATAGGCGGTCTCATCGATCTCCTTCGGCACCCCCGACATGAAGCCTTCGAGGATCCACACCGCCAGCGGCACGTTGAACAGGCAATGCGCCAGAGCCACGGCGATATGGGTGTCGATAAGGCCGAAGGCCGAATAAAGCTGGAAGAATGGCAGCGCGAACACCGCCGGCGGCGCCATGCGGTTGGTCAGCAGCCAGAAGAACAGATGCTTGTCGCCGAGGAAGCGATAGCGCGAAAAAGCATAGGCAGCAGGCAGTGCTGCGGCCACCGAAATCACCATGTTCATAACCACATAGGTGATCGAGTTGATGTAGCCCGAATACCAGGACGCGTCAGTGAAAATGGTGCGGTAATTCGCCAATGTCGGCGCGTGCGGGTAGAGCGTCAGCGACGAGACGATCTCGCCATTGGTCTTGAAGCTCATATTGATGAGCCAGTAGATCGGCAAAAGCAGGACGATGATGTAGAGCGTCGGCACGATCCACCACCAGCGCGACTCCTCGCCGCGACGGCGCATCAGCCGTGCGATCTCGTCCTGCCGCAGTGTGCTGACGAGCCCTTCCGAAGCTGTCGTCTCGCTCACTCTGTCGGCTCTCTCTTCGGTGCGGCTCATTTCAGCGCTCCGCGTCGTAATTGGTCATCACGGTGTAGAATACCCATGACAACAACAGGACGATGAGGAAGTAGACCAGCGACATCGCCGCCGCCGGGCCGAGATCGAACTGGCCAAGCGCCGTCTTGACGAGGTCGATGGACAGGAACGTCGTCGAGTTGCCGGGTCCGCCGCCGGTCACCACGAACGGCTCGGTATAGATCATGAAGCTGTCCATGAAGCGCAACAGCACTGCAATCAGCAGCACCCGGTTCATCTTCGGCAACTGGATATAGCGGAACACCGCCCAGCGCGAGGCACCGTCGATCTTGGCAGCCTGGTAGAAGGCATCCGGGATCGAGACCAGGCCGGCATAGCAGAGCAGCACCACAAGGCTGGTCCAATGCCAGACGTCCATAATGATGACGGTGACCCAGGCGTCGTAGGGATCTTGCACATAGTTGTAGTCGATGCCGAGCGCATTGACGTAGTAGCCGAACAGGCCGATGTCGTTGCGACCGAACACCTGCCAGATGGTGCCGACGACGTTCCATGGAATCAGCAGCGGCAGCGCCATCAGCACCAGGCAGACCGGCACGCCCCAACCCTTCTTCGGCATATTGAGCGCAATGAAGATGCCGAGCGGCACTT
Source organism: Mesorhizobium sp. M0563 (assembly GCF_040321065.1). Taxonomy (NCBI): domain Bacteria; kingdom Pseudomonadati; phylum Pseudomonadota; class Alphaproteobacteria; order Hyphomicrobiales; family Phyllobacteriaceae; genus Mesorhizobium; species Mesorhizobium sp. M0563. The sequence continues at coordinate 64,620 of NZ_JAMYQV010000007.1, read as the reverse complement.
CGATCGCCAGGATGATGAAGGAGAAGACAAGGTTGCGGATCATCGCCTGCCAGAAGCGGCTGGAGGAAAGCAGTTCCTCGAACCACTCGGTGCCGGCCCAGAAGAAGACGTTGTTGCCGAAAGTGTCCTGCACCGAATAATTGACAACCGTCATCAGCGGTATGACCGCCGAGAACGCCACCAGCAGCAGCACCGGCAGCACCAGGAACCAGGCTCTGTTGTTCCAGGTCTTTTCCACTTCAGGCTCCCATCTCGACGCGCCAGGAATCGGCATAGATGTTGATGCCGGCCGGGTCGAACCGCACCTTCGGATCAGCCGGAACTGTCTCGTCCTCGCCGATGATGGCGGCGATCTCGCGCCCTTCGAGATTGGCACGGACCACCTTGTGGCGGCCGACGTCCTCGACCTTGCTGACCCGGACGGCCATGCCCTGGCTGCCCAGGCGCACATATTCGGGACGGATGCCGAGCTCGATGGCGCCGCCGCCCGCCTTGGGCACGCCCGGCAGTTCGATCTGCTGCGAGCCCAGCTTCGCGGTCTTGCCGTCGATCGCCACCGGCATGACATTCATGCCGGGCGAGCCGATGAAATAGCCGACAAAGGTGTGGCGCGGGCGCTCGAACAGCTCCGCCGGTGTGCCGATCTGCACGATTTCGCCGTCATACATGACGACCACCCTGTCGGCGAAGGTCAACGCCTCAGTCTGGTCGTGCGTGACATAGACCATGGTGTAGCCGAAGCGGCGGTGAAGCTGCTTCAACTGCGAGCGCAGCACCCATTTCATATGCGGGTCGATGACGGTCAAAGGCTCGTCGAACAGGATGGCATTGACGTCGGAGCGCACCAGCCCGCGTCCGAGCGAGATTTTCTGCTTCTGATCGGCGGTCAGTCCGCGCGCCTTTCGTTTGGCCATATCGGCCAGCCCGGTCATCTCCAGCGTCTCGCGCACCTTGCGGTCGACGTCGGCCTCCGGCACGCCGCGATTGCGCAGCGGGAACGCCAGATTGTCGTAGACGGTCATCGTGTCGTAGATCACCGGGAACTGGAAGACCTGGGCAATGTTGCGCTCTTGGGTCGACAGATTGGTCACGTCCCTGCCGTTGAACAGCAACTGGCCGTGCGAGGGATGCAGCAATCCCGAAATGATGTTGAGCAGCGTAGTCTTGCCGCAGCCGGACGGGCCTAGCAGCGCATAGGCGCCGCCATCCTCGAACGTGTGGTGCACTTCCTTCAGCGCGAAATCGGCATCCGTGCGGGGGTTCTGCAGATAAGAGTGGCGGATATGATTGACATCGATGCGCGCCATCGCTTCCTCCTAAGCCGCCAGCTTCGGCGCGGCCACGGCGCGGCCGTGCTCGTCGAAGACCATGATGTGGCGCGGGTCGATGAACACCTCGACCTCCTCGTCCGGCTCGAAGTCGCGAATGCCGTGGGTCAGCATGACCCAGCGCGCATCGGCAAAATCGAGATGGATGAAGCTTTCCGATCCCGTGATCTCGGTGATCGTCACCTTTGCGCGCACCGGCACCGCGGCGGCGTCGGGCCGATCGAGGGAAAGATGATGAGGCTGGAAGCCGATCGTATAGATCGCATCGGCAATGCCGAAGAGTTCGGCCGGCACCGGCAATTTCACGCCGCCCTCGAGCAGGAAATCCAGGCCCTTCTTGGCAAGCACGATGGTGTTGAGCGGCGGATCGGCGAAGGTTCTCGCCGTCACCAGATCGACCGGCTTGCGGAACACTTCGATGGTCGGCCCGAACTGGGTGATGCTGCCTTCGGAAAGCGTCGCCGTGTTGCCGCCGAGCAGCAAGGCCTCGTGCGGCTCGGTCGTGGCATAAACGAAGATTGTGCCGGCGGCCGCGAATATCTTCGGCAGTTCCGCGCGTAATTCTTCGCGCAGCTTGTAGTCTAGGTTGGCGAGCGGCTCGTCGAGCAGCACGAGGCTGGCATTCTTGACGATGGCGCGGGCCAGCGCGGTGCGCTGCTGCTGGCCGCCCGACAGACTGAGAGGCGTGCGATCGAGATAGGGCGTGAGTTTGAGAAGGGCGGCGGCATTGCGCACCTCCCTGTCGATCGTTGCCTGATCCGTGCCGGCCACCCGCAGCGGTGAGGCGATGTTTTCGTAGACCGTCATCGCCGGATAGTTGATGAATTGCTGGTAGACCATGGCGACGTTGCGCTTTTGCACAGGCATGCCGGTGACATCCTTGCCATCGAACCAGACCGAGCCGGAGGTCGGCACGTCGAGGCCCGCCATCAGCCGCATCAGGCTGGTCTTGCCGGAGAGCGTCGGCCCGAGCAGGACGTTGAGCGAGCCGTGCTGAAGCGTCAGCGAGACGTCGCGGATATGTTCCGCCGCACCCACCGTCTTCGTCACGTTTCTCAGTTCAAGCATGATGCCTCCTCCCAGGCTTTCTGCATCAGTCGGCCGTCCCTATTCGGCAGCCGCTACGTGCTGCCGGCTTATTCCGCGCATGAACTCGTCGAGCACTGCCGCCTGCTCACGGCTGAGACGCAGGCCGCGCTTGGTCCGGCGCCACAATACATCCTCGGCGGTCATCGCCCATTCGTTTTCGACGAGGTAGCGCACCTCGGCTTCGTAGAGATCGGCGCCGAAGTTGCGGCCAAGATCGACGTTCGACTTGGCGAGGCCCAGCAGCTTCCTTGCGCGGGTGCCGTAGAGCCGAGTCAACCGGCGGGCCAGCCGCGCGTCGAGGAACGGGTACGCCGTTTTCAGTTTCGCCACCTCGGCATCGAAGCCGGTGACGGGAAAGTCACCGCCGGGCAGCGGCGCGTTTGCCGTCCATGGTTTGCCGCGCTTGCCGAGAAAACCCTCGATCTTCTCGAGCATCGATTCCGACAATCGGCGGTAGGTCGTGATCTTGCCGCCAAAGGCGTTGACGATCGGGGCGGCACCCTCGCCTCCATCGGCCTTCAGCACATAGTCGCGGGTGGCTTCCTGCGCCTTTGAGGCGCCATCGTCGTAGAGCGGGCGCACCGCGGAATAGGTCCAGACGATATCCGACGGATTGACCGGCTGCGCGAAATATTCGCTTGCCGCAGCGCAGAGATAGTCGATCTCGGCATCACTGATCCTGACGTCGTGCGGATCGCCGGGATAGTCCCGGTCGGTGGTGCCGATGAGCGTGAACTCGTCTTCGTATGGGATGGCGAAAATGATGCGCCCGTCCTTGTTCTGAAAGAAATAGGCGCGTGGGTCGTCGAATTTCTTGCCAACGACGATGTGGCTGCCTTGCACGAGGCGGACATTGTGCACGTCGTTCAAGCCGACGGTGGCTGAAAGCACCTGATCGACCCACGGGCCGGCGGCATTGACCAGCAGCCGCGCCTTGACCTCCTCGGTATCGCCGGTCCGCACGTTTTCAAGCCTGACCGTCCAGAGATTGCCTTCGCGGCGTGCGCTGACGACCCTTGTTCGGGTTCGAACGGTTGCACCGCGCTCGGCAGCGTCACGGGCGTTCAACACAACCAGCCGGGCATCGTTGACCCAACCGTCGGAATATTCGAACGCCTTTCGAAAAAGCGGCTTCAGCGGCTTGCCGGCCGGATCCTTGGCCATGTCCAGCGTTTTCGTCGGCGGCAGCAATTTGCGCCCGCCAATATGGTCGTAGAGAAAAAGCCCGAGCCGGATCAGCCAGGCCGGACGCAGCCCCTTGGCGTATGGCAGCACGAAGCGCATCGGCCAGATGATATGCGGCGCGTTCCTCCACAGGATCTCGCGTTCCATCAGCGCTTCGCGCACCAGGCGGAATTCGTAGAATTCGAGATAGCGCAAGCCGCCATGGATCAGTTTGGTCGAGCCGGAAGAGGTTCCGCTGGCCAGATCGTTCATCTCGGCAAGGAAGACCGAAAAGCCACGCCCAACGGCATCGCGGGCAATGCCGCAGCCATTGATGCCGCCACCGATGACGAAAATGTCATGGATCGGTGATGCGCCCAAAGAAGTCCTCCCTCGATTTCGCATTGCAGCATTTTTGAGTTTTGCGAAACCGTGGCGGGATTATTTCGAAATGATAACGAATGTCAAACGAAATATGATCGGCGGCAGATGCCGCAGCGGCATCTCTAGGAGAGCGACGTTTCGATCAGCTGAACCTCTGCCTCCTGGCAGATCTTGCGCACCGACGGGATGTCGCAACGATCGGTGATGAAGGTGTTGACCTGCGACAGATGGCCGATGCGGACGGGCGCGGTGCGCTCGAATTTGGTCTGGTCCGACACCAGGATCACATGCCGCGCGTTGGCGATGATCGCCTGAGCCACCTTCACCTCGCGAAAATCGAAGTCGAGCAGTGCGCCGTCATGGTCGATGGCCGAGGCGCCGATCACCGCAAAATCGACCTTGAACTGCCTGATGAAATCGACCGCTGCCTCGCCGACCACGCCGCCGTCGGAACCGCGCACGACACCGCCGGCGATCACCACCTCGATCGAAGGATATATGCGCATTCTGTTGGCAACATTGATGTTATTGGTGATGACCATCAGGCCAATATGATCGAGCAGCGACTTGCTGACCGCTTCCGTCGTGGTCCCGATATTGATGAACAGAGAGGCGTTGTCAGGGATCAGCCGGGCTGCCGCGCGGCCGATCGCCTCCTTCTCCTCGGCGGCGATCTTACGCCGGGCCTCATATTCCATGTTCTCGATGCCGGACGGGAACAATGCCCCGCCATGGATGCGGGACAAAAGCCGCTGGTCGCAGAGATCGTTGAGATCCTTGCGGATCGTCTGCGGCGTCACGTTGAAATGCGTCGCCAACTCCTCGACCAGTACGCGGCCATGATCTTTGGCCATCTGGATGATTTCGGAATGACGCGGCGACAGATACATCTAGCAACCTCTCATTTTCGTTTTTCTCGTCTATAGCTGAAAACGAAAGCCATGAACAGGTATGAGCCGGCTAATGAAAATCGGGCGACTGCAGAGAGAAAAGCTCCGGCGCAATCTCGACGAGGCTATCAACTCAGGCCCCGGGCGATCTCAGTGATGACCTCGAAAGCAGTATCGACGTCCGCCGCAGTCGTTTCGAACTGCCCGACCTGAAAGCGGATCGCCACCTGCCCGTCCACCCGAGTCTGCGTCAGGTAGATGCGGCCGTCATCGTTGATCGCGCTGACCAACCGCAAATTGTGCTCGTCAGAGTCGATGCCCGCAGCCGTAAGATGCCGGAACGAGAGCAGCGACAGCATCGGCTCCGTTACGATCTCGAAATCCGGTTCCCGAGCCAGCCGCGCGGCAAGGCTCTCGCTCCAGGCGACATGATTGCGGATCATGGTTCGCAGATTTTCCAAGCCATGTGCACGCAGCAGGAACCAAAGTTTCAGCGCGCGGAACCTCCGTCCGAGCGGCACCGACCATTCGGAATAATTGATGACCCCGTCGCGGCCATGTGTTCTCAGGAATTCGGGCTTGATCGCCAGCGTACGCACGAGGTCTTCCGGCTGGCGAACAAACTGCATCGAGCAATCGAACTGTGCGCCCAGCCATTTGTGCGGATTGAAGACGATCGAATCCGCATGTTCGGCGCCGGCCCAGAAATGCCGGAACTCGGGGCAGATCATGGCGGAGCCGGCCCATGCGGCATCGACATGCAGGTAGAGCCCGTGCCGCTTCGCCACCGCGCCAACAGCCGCGACATCGTCGGTGCCGCCGGTACTGGTGCCGCCGACGCTGGCGATGATGCCGGCCGGCAGCATGCCGTTTTCGCGGTCGGTGACGATCGCCGCTTCCAGAGCCGCCGTCTGCATGGCGCGAAAGCGTCCGGCGACCGGAATGCGCACGAGGTTCGCCTCGCCGATGCCCGACACCCAGATCGCCCGGTCTATGGAAGTATGGACTTGGTCGGAAGAATAGACCCGCACGATCGGCTGGCCTTGCAGGCCGCTCTTGTTGCCTTGCCAGTCGAGCGCGCGCTCGCGCATGGTCAGCACGGCGGCAAGCGTCGCCGATGAAGCCGAATCCTGCATGACGCCGGAAAATCCCTCCGGCAGACCAAGCGCCTGCCGCATCCAGTCGACGACCCGCATCTCGAGCTCGGTTGCTGCCGGCGAGGTCTGCCAGAGCATGCATTGCGCAGCCATCGCGGAAACCAGATACTCGGCCACGACGGAGGCCGGTGCCGCATTGGCCGGAAAATAGGCGAAGAAACGCGGATGCTGCCAGTGCGTCATGCCCGGCAGGATCTTTTGCTCGAAATCGGCAAAGATTGCCTGCATCGTTTCGCCGTCTTCCGGCGGCGCGACATCGATGCTTTTGAAGATTTCGCCCGGCTCGACAAGCGGCCGCACCGGTCTTTCGCGAAGGCTGTTTCTGTAGTCGGCGCCCCATTCAGCCGCTCGCAGCGACCATTCGCGGAATTCGTTGCTATTCATCTTCGCCTCCGTAGCGCCTCATCGAGCCGCGATCAAAGAGCACGAAAAACGAAGGTTTCATTCGGGAAAATCAGGCAAGCTCGCAAAGGCGGTCTTCAGCGCGTTCGACCAGCTATCCGAGATCGTGCGATAATATTGATCGTCATGGTTTATTCGCTTTTTGAGGCCGACCTTGAAAGTGTCCTTTTCATAGAACAGCAGGTCGAGCGGCAGGCCGACCGACAGGTTCGACTTCAGCGTCGAATCGAACGACACCAGCAACAGCTTTACCGTCTCGGCGAAACTCATCGTCTTTTCGTAGGCCCGGATGATGATCGGCTTGCCGTATTTGGTCTCACCGATCTGGAAGAACGGCGTATCGTCGGTCGATTCGATGAAATTGCCTTCCGGATAGATCATGAACAGGCGCGGCGCGCTGCCCTTGATCTGACCGCCGAGGATGAAGGAGGCGTTGAAATAGGAATCCGCCTTTTCGCCGGCCGGCGACGAACTGGCGATGACCTCCTTGACGGTGTCTCCGACCAACCGGACTGTCTGGTACATGGAGGGCGTTTCGAGCAGCGTGGCATGGCGCTCCGCCACTGCCTTGGTGCGTTCGTCGAGCAGGCTGACTACGGCCTGGGTTGTCGCCAGATTGCCGGCCGACATCAAAACGATGACGCGCTCGCCCGGCTCCTCCCAGACATGCATCTTCCTGAAGGTCGAGATCGAATCCATGCCGGCATTGGTGCGCGTGTCCGACATGAACACGAGCCCGCGATCGATCTTCAGGCCGACGCAATAGGTCATCGAATCTCTTTGGCAACAATCTTGCCGGGATTACTGCTCCACGGTGACGGTGACCGCAAGCTGTTCTTCCGCCTGTCCCAGCCGAATTCCCGATACCGGCGTGGCGTCGCGATAATCGCGGCCGATCGCCACCTTTACATAGCGCTCGTCGGGAGAAATGCCGTTGGCGACATCGAAGGAGACCCAGCCCAGGCCCGAGACATGCGCCTCGGCCCAAGCGTGGCTTGCCGCCTGCTCGATCGCTGCATCCATCATCAGATAGCCGCTGACGTAGCGCGCCGGGAAATCCATGGCGCGAGCCGCGGCAACGAAGATATGGCTGTGGTCCTGGCAAACGCCGGTCTTGAGCGCAAGGGCCTCTTCGGCCGGCGTCGTCGCGTTGGTGGTGCCGGGTGTATAAGCGACACGCTCGCCGATCACGGCCATTAGCCGGTGCAGCCTTTCGATGTCGGTGCCCTTGCCCACCGAGGCAGCAAGCTCACGAATGCCGCTGCCGATCGTCGTCAGCGGCGTTTCATGGCCGAACAGCCAGAGCGGCGCGAAACCCTGATGCGGTCCGCAGACACCGGCGGTATCGCGCGTCACCACTTCGCCGGCTGCTTCGACTGTGATGAAGTCGCGCTCGCCCTCGACGCTCAACAGCCGGGTATCATTGCCGAAATGGTCGGTGAACCGCACTTCCTCGCGCGCGCCTTCGATCTTCAGCGCCCAGGACAGCACCGTCTGGGTGCGCCCGTTCACCGGGAGCAGCCGCAAACGCTGCAACAGATAATGCACCGGCGCATCGTAGCGGTATTCGGTCCGGTGGGTGATCTTCAGCCGCATCGCTCTCGTCCCTGGAGCATGAGCCTTACCGAAAACCGGTCTTCGTTTTTTGGGATCATGCTCAATAGAACCTGTAATCCTGCGCGATCTCATCGCCGAGCCTGGTGTTGTCGCGGATGAAATTGGCCAGGAATTCGTGCAGGCCGGCGTCGAAAATATCCTTGATCGAGCCGGCCGTCAGCATGGAATGGGTCTTGGCGGCCGTCGCATGACAGGCGTGGCGCTCACCATAGTCGTCACCCAGGAATTTGAGATGCTCCGTCAGGAAGCGGTAGCAAAAGGTCAGCGAGCGCGGCATGCGGACATTGAGGATCAGATAGTCGGCGATGTTGCTCGGCTTGTAGTCGGCGTCATAGACCCAGCGGTAGGAGCGGTGCGCCGACACCGAGCGCAGGATCGATTCCCACTGGTAGTTGTCGAGCGTCGAGCCGACCCAGGAGATCGACGGCAACAGAACATAGTACTTCACGTCCAGGATGCGCGCGGTGTTGTCGGCGCGTTCGACATAGGTGCCGAGCTGCGAGAAATCGAAGATCTCGTTGCGCAGCATGGTGCCGTAGAACGAGCCGCGGATCAGCGCCGTCTCGCGCTTGATTGCGTCGAGCGCGCTGGGCAGGTCGCGCTCGTCGATCGGCTTGGCCAACATCCGTTTCAGCGACATCCAGGCTTCGTTGATGCTTTCCCAGGTTTCACGCGTCAATGCTGTGCGCACCATGCGGGCATTGTTACGGGCCGTTTCGATAGACGACATCGTGCTCGACGGGTTCGACGTATCGCGCAGCAGGTAGTCGGCGACATTGGCGGCGGTGTAGTCCGAATATTTCTGCGTGAAGCTGGCGTCCGAGCCGGCGCTGAGCAGCACCGAATTCCACTCCTCCGAAGCATTCTGCGTGCGAGTGAGCGCCATGCGCAGGCCGGCATCCACCAACCGCGCCATGTTCTCCGCCCGCTCGATATAGCGGTTCATCCAATAGAGCCCGTTGGCGGTGCGGCCGAGAAGCATGTCAACGTGCCTCGATGCTGAGTGAGTAGCGAATAGCGAATAGCGAATAGGGGAAAATCGGCTTCATGATTTCTGTTGCAGACTCCTGATCATCGAACGCAGCATTCTCCCGATCTCATCGGCCTGGCCAAGCAAACGCAATACGTCCTGCTCAACCATCAGCGCTACCCTTCCAGACAAGATTAGGTGCGTTTCCAACTCTTTGAGAGAACCTTGCGCTATGCGAAGATATTGAACGAACGATCCCGTGTTTTCTCGCCCGTGCCCTTCGGCGACATTTGCCGCAATCGATACAGATGATCGCCGTATCTGAGACGTCATCCCGTAAACTTCGCTGCTCGGAAAGGCTTTCGTTGCCGAATAGCAATCTACAGCCAATTCAACGGCCGCCTTCCAAACAATCAAGTCCCTGTAAGAGTTAATAGTCGTGTTGGTGCCCTCTTCCCTATTCGCTACTCACTATTCGCTATTCGCTACTCACTATTCGCTATTCGCTCTAATCATCCAACACCCAAGTATCCTTCGTGCCGCCGCCTTGCGAGGAATTGACGACCAGCGAGCCTTCCTTGAGCGCTACTCGCGTCAGTCCACCGGGCACGATCTGGATACGGTCGGACACCAGCACATAGGGGCGCAGATCGACATGGCGCGGCGCCAGCCCCTTGTCCGTCAGGATCGGACAGGTCGACAGCGCCAGCGTCGGCTGGGCAATGTAGTTCGACGGTTTTGCCGCGAGCTTTTTGGAAAAATCCTCGCATTCCTTCTTGGTCGCCGCAGGTCCTACCAGCATGCCGTAACCGCCGGACCCGTGGACCTCCTTGATCACCAGTTCGTCGATGTGCTCCAGCACATATTTCAGGCTGTCCGGTTCCGAGCAGCGCCAGGTCGGGATGTTGCCGAGCATCGCCTTGCGGCCGGTGTAGAATTCGACGATTTCGGGCATGTAGGAATAGATCGCCTTGTCGTCGGCAATGCCGGTTCCGGGCGCATTGGCGATCGTGATATTGCCGGCGCGGTAGACGTCCATAATGCCCGGCACGCCAAGGGCTGAGTCCGGGCGGAAGGTCAGCGGATCGAGGAACGAGTCGTCGACGCGCCGGTAGAGCACGTCGATCTGCTTGTAGCCCTCGGTCGTGCGCATCGCGACATGGCCATCGACGACGCGCAGATCCTGCCCTTCGACGAGTTGCACCCCCATCTGGTCGGCAAGGAAAGCATGTTCGAAATAGGCCGAGTTGAAGCTGCCCGGCGTCAGCACGGCAATGGTCGGCGCGCCCTTGGTGCTTTGCGGCCGCACTGCGGCCAGCGACTGGCGCAAGAGCTGCGGATAATTCTCCACCGGCCGCACCTTGATCTGCTGGAACAACTCGGGAAAGAGCTGCATCATCGTCTCGCGGTTCTCCAGCATGTAGGAGACGCCGGACGGCGTGCGCGCATTGTCCTCCAGCACGTAGAACTCGTTCTCGCTGATGCGTACGATGTCGACGCCGATGATATGGGTATAGACGCCGGCCGGCGGCCGCACCCCGATCATTTCGGGCAGGAACGCCTCGTTCTTGGCGATCAACTCCTTCGGCACGCGGCCGGCACGCAAGATTTCCTGACGATGGTAGATGTCGTCGAGAAAGGCGTTCAGCGCCTGGACGCGCTGCTCGATGCCTTGCGTCAGCCGTCGCCATTCGTTGCCGGAAATGATGCGCGGAACGATGTCGAAGGGTATCAGCCGCTCCGATGCTTCCTGCTCGCCGTAAACGGCGAATGTGATGCCGGTCTTGCGAAAGACGCGTTCGGCGTCCTGCATCTTCTCGTTAAGCCTGGCCGGGTCCTGTTCCTTCAGCCAGCGATCGTAAGCCGAATACGGTTTTCTCAGCCCGGAAACTTCCGGAAGCATTTCATCGAACGCTGCCAATCGCATACTCCCCTGTGGCGCCATTTCACTGGCCTCGCTGGAGAAAATCAAGCGCAATCGGTGATTTGGTGGGCGCCGGCGATCAGTATATCGCTCTTGCCTAAAATTAAGGCAGTGCCGATCGGGCCGTAGTCAGGCTTTGCTTCGTGTCCGGGCAGATGCCGGATGCGGATCAAAACGCGCGAAAGGTGACGACCGTGAACGTGTCTTTGATGCCGGGAAGAATCTGCACTTTCTCGTTGACGAAGTGGCCGATGTCTTCCTCGTCGTCGACATAGAATTTGGCGAGCAGGTCGTAATTTCCGGCTGTCGAGTAGATTTCGGAAGCGATCTCGGCATCGGCCAGGGCGCTGGCAACGTCATAGGCCTTGCCCAGATCGCACTTTATCTGCACGAAAAATGCTTTCATCGCCTGGTCCTGCCCAACATCGCACGCTCTAGGTAAAATCGAGCGGCCCTTGTGGCAGACTGCCGCCCGGCTTTCAAGCATCGGCCATCGCTCAGGCTGTTCTAGCCTCGACAATGCTTTCTCGGTCTGGACACAGCTCGCGGCGCCGAATGTTTGCGCTCGGCTGAAACCCTCGAGCACTGCAAAGCGTATAGTATCATGTACCTCGGACAGCGATTTCTCAGGGACAACGGAGACAGGCCATGCGCCGCGCGTTTTTCGCATTCGCAGTCGTTCCATTCATTTTCGCATCCCAGGCCTTTGCTGGCGACGCCGAAGTCAAGGCGGCGCAAACGGTCATCGATGGTCAATTGAAGGCCTTCATCGCCAACGACGGAGCGACGGCCTACAGCTTTGCCGCACCAAATGTGAAACGCATCTTTCCAACTGTCGATACCTTCATGAACATGGTGACCAACGGCTACCCGCCGGTGCGCCAACCGCAGACCTACTCCTTCGGCAAGGTTCGCGAGACGAGCCCGACCTCGATCATCCAGCAGGTGCTGATCGTCGGCCCGGATGGCAAGGACTATGAGGCGGTCTACACGCTCGAACTACAGCCTGACGGCAGCTTTCGGATCACCGGCTGCAGCCTGCGCGCGTCCACGTCGCTCAGCACCTGAGGGTGCTTGAGGAGGGCAAAGTTGTCTCAATCCTGTCGCCGGTAGAGCGTCCAGCTCAGGCCTGAAAACCCCCAGTGTCTCGACGCGTCGGCCCGTTCATACGCCAAAGCGCATGAGGCCGTCGGTTCAACATGTTCGGCTTGCTTGTCCACATCCCCCTCGAGGATCAGCCAAGCCGGCCGGTCGGCGCACATCCTGTTTTCCGGAACCAGCCAAGCCCGACGATCCGTCCGCGCCGCAAAATAATCGACGACCATGGCGGTGCGGAAATCACTGTTGCTCGCATAGGCGGCAGCGCCGTTCCTGGTCATTTCATCGACCATAGCAGCGTACGAGCCGCGTCCGTACTGATAGAATTGGAGCAGCGACGAAATGCTTCCACTCACCACGATCGCCAGTGCTCCCACCGCAAATAGCCTGGCAGTCCCGCGAGCAGCCAAGCCGCGACCGATCATCTCGCCGGCCCAGAGCAGCAGCAATGTTTCGCTGATGATGAAATAGCGCGGAAACTCGAGATTGGGCAGATGTGTCGCCGCCATGAGCAAAGGCAGTCCGATAATCCCGATGACATAGAGGCTGGCCCGGCGATCGCACCAGACACCAGCGGAGAGGCCAACAAGACCGCAGGCGGCAACGATATACGGCCAGTCGCCGAACCAGGGGGGCAGCCCGAACAGAGAGCGGATCATTCCGCCATAGCCCTGCGCGAAGGCGGCAATCGAGAACGGCGAAACACCACCGACACTGAAGCCGAACAGCCTGCCGCCGATAAACACGCAGGCAGCCAGCGGCAGCACGGCAAGCAAGGCCGGCAGGAAGATCGACGCCAGATCCGCAACGACACGGCTGACCCTCGCCGTACGCTGCCAGGCGAGCCACGCGGTCCAGATTGCGAGGACTGCCACCATTCCGATCATGGTGAGATGGCATAGGAACCCGAAAAGGATCGCCGCTGCCAAGGCCGTGCCAGACAACCGTTTGTTGTCGAGCCGGCGCTCCAGAAAAACCACCGAAAGCAGCGTAAAGAGCACAAGGCCGGCATAGCCACGCGCCTCCGAGCCGTAGTGCACCATCGGATAGCTCACGGCAAACAACAGGCTTGTGGCAATCATCGCCCGTCGTCCGTGCGGTGCGGCGGTCGCTGCCGCCGCAACTGTCGTGGCAACACCTAGTGCTATCGACAGGCCTCGCTGGATCAAAGGCGAAGCGTCGGGGCCGATGAGATAGAGATAGACCGAGTTGAGGAAATGATTGTTGTCGTGATTGACGCGCCAGAATATCTGGTCGATCGAGGTCAGCGGCTCAATCAGCGCAAAGCTCCAGATCTCGTCCAGCCAAAGGTCGCCGCGCGCGCCAAGCAAGCGCAAAACCAAGCCGGTCACGGCGATGACCAGAACGGCAAGCAACGACCCCGCCGTCCATTGCTGGACCGCCACGGAGGGCGAAGGCGAAGGCTCGGCGCTGCCATTCGTCCGCACCGTCGTGCCAGGAACTGAAACTTGCCCCGAAACGAACAGGTTCTTGATCCTCGCCCGATGTCGTCCGGCAATGCTTATTAGGCAGACGTTTCAAAACAGTTCATGGCAGGTGCGACTCCTCCCTGGAGCCGGATTCCTGGCGAGCACGCCTACCGGACGGGGAGGTCACCGTTTGCCCATTGCTGCGTGATGATCTCAGCTTGTCCGGCGAACCTGCCAGCCCCGATCGCTTCGCGAACGTCGCGCATCAGCTGCTGGTAGTAGGACAGATTGTTCCAGGTCAGGAGCATCGCCCCGAGCGCCTCTTGCGAGCGCACCAGGTGGTGCAGATAGGCGCGCGAATAGTCGCGTGCGGCCGGGCAGTCGCTTTCCTCATCGAGCGGGCGCGGATCGTCGGCATGGCGGGCGTTGCGCAGATTGACCTTGCCGCGCCGTGTATAGGCAAGGCCATGCCGCCCTGCCCGCGTCGGCATCACGCAGTCGAACATGTCGATGCCGCGCGCCACCGACTTCAAGATGTCGTCCGGCGTACCGACACCCATCAGGTACCGCGGCCGATCAGCCGGCAACTCCGGGCAAGTGATGTCGAGCATCTCCAGCATCACCGCTTGCGGCTCGCCGACGGCCAACCCGCCGACCGCGTAGCCCTTCAGCTCCATCGCCTTCAGCGCCTGCGCCGAGCGCAGCCGCAGGTCCGGTATATCGCCGCCTTGCACAATGCCGAACATCGCCTTGCCGGGCTGCTCGCCGAACGCCGTCTTGCAGCGCTCGGCCCAGCGCAACGACAACTCCATGGCACGCTCGATCTCTTTTTCCTTGGCCGGCAGCGCCGTGCACTCGTCGAGTTGCATCTGGATGTCTGAATCGAGCAGCCCCTGGATCTCGATGGAACGCTCCGGCGACATCTCGTAGGCGCCGCCGTCGATATGCGAACGAAAGGTCACGCCGTTCTCGGTCAGTTTCCTCAGCTTCGACAGCGACATCACCTGGAAGCCGCCGCTGTCGGTGAGGATCGGATAGGGCCAGCGGGCGAATTCATGCAGGCCGCCGAGCCGAGCCACGCGCTCGGCGCCGGGTCTCAGCATCAGGTGGTAGGTATTGCCAAGGATGATGTCCGAGCCGACACCGCGCACCTGATCCATATACATGGCTTTCACCGTGCCGCCGGTGCCGACCGGCATGAAAGCGGGCGTGCGGATTTCCCCGCGCGGCATGGTGATTGAGCCGCGCCGGGCTCTGCCTTCGGTCGCCAGCACCTTGAAGGCGAATGCGTTAGTCATTGAATTCCCTAGCCATCGAACTCCTTGTCGAACACCGGCGCGTCCGGAGCCTGTCGGTCGAGCGACTGCCGGTAGCGGATGCAGCCGCGCATGAATTTCGGCCAGGGCGGCACGGCAATCGCCGGCTCGGTCTTTTCGGGTAAAAGCGACCAGAGGTCGGGGTGATGCCAGCACAGATCATGGCCGGTGGCGTCGCGGTGTTGGCGGATGCCGGCGCGCAGTTTCCTGACCTCGGCGAGCAAGGCTTCGCGGCCGAAAGTTTCCAGGTCATCGTCCATCGTTATCCTCCCTGAACAGAAGACTTGCGTCTCCATAGGAATAGAACCTGTAGCGGTTCTCGATGGCATGCGCATAGGCCGCGCGCATGGTCTGCAAACCGCAGAAGGCCGAAACCAGCATGAACAGCGTCGAACGCGGCAGATGGAAATTGGTCATCAGCATGTCTGCGGTCTTGAAGCGATAGCCGGGCGTGATGAAGATGTCGGTCGGGCCTGACCATGCTGCCAGCCTGCCGTCCTCGCCAGCCGCGCTCTCCAACAAGCGTAGCGATGTCGTGCCGACGGCGATAATGCGCCCTCCTTTTGCTTTCGCCGCATTCAGCGCCTCGGCGGTTTCCGGGCTGACCGAACCGGTTTCGGCGTGCATCTTGTGGTCGGCGGTGTCGTCCGCCTTCACCGGCAGGAACGTGCCGGCGCCGACATGCAGCGTGACGAAACGGCGCTCTATGCCCTTGGCGTCGAGCGTCGCAAACAGCTCCGGCGTGAAATGCAGCCCTGCCGTCGGCGCGGCCACGGCGCCCTCCTCCCTCGCATAAATGGTCTGGTAATCGTTGCGGTCGCGTTCGTCGTCGTCACGCTTGGAGGCGATGTAGGGCGGCAGCGGGATGTGGCCGACGGAGCGCAGCGCCTCGTCGAGGAACGGACCTGACAGGTCGAAGCCGAGCAGCACCTCGCCACCTTCCCCCTTCTCGATCACGGTCGCATCGAGTTGGCCGAGAAAGCAGGAGTTGGCGTCATGACCGAAATGGATACGATCGCCGGCGGCGATGCGCTTGCCCGGCCGCATGAAGGCGAGCCAGCGGTCGGGCGCCGTCCGCATGTGCAGCGTGGCTTCGACCTGCGCCGCTGCTTCGCCGCGCCGCCTGATGCCTTTCAGCTGCGCAGGAATGACCTTGGTGTCGTTGAAGACCAGCACATCACCAGCCTTGAGCAGGGACGGCAGGTCGCGCACGGTCATGTCCTCGAGCCCTGCGCCCGGCCTGACCACCAGCATCCTGGCACTGTCGCGCGGTTCGGCTGGGCGAAGCGCGATGCGCTCGTCCGGCAGATCGAAGTCGAAAAGATCGACGCGCAAGAAATCCCCGCCTCAAGGTTCCGGGCAGGTCACCGCCCAGGCGCCGACACCGTCTATGCTCAGCGTACCGCCCATTGCGAAGCTGGACTGCTCGCTGGCCTTGACCAGTTGCAATTTGGCGACGACCGAGCTGAGGCCCTCATCAGTGAGATCAATCAGCATGCGGTCGTCGTCTTCGAATGCCTGTCCGACGATGACTTTCGTTGAACCCGGCTGGCCGTCCGTGGTCCATGTCTTGCCGCCGGCCTCCAGCCACACACGCGCCACCGCAATGACGGCCGTGTGTCCCATCAAAACGTCGATCGATGCGGCGCCGCCGTCGGCGCTGCAGACGATCGATTCCGTCGCCAGCGCCGGAGTGGCCGCCGCGACGAGCACAAATGCGATGGCCGCGACAGCCCGGCCGGTCATTTCACGTCGGCCGCGACCTTGAGCGACACGATCTTGTCCGGATCCTGCACCGGTTCGCCGCGCTTGATCTTGTCGACATTGTCCATGCCTTCGATGACCTGGCCCCATACCGTGTATTGGCGGTTGAGGAAGGCGGCATCGTCGAAGCAGATGAAGAACTGCGAATTGGCCGAGTTCGGGTTCTGCGAGCGGGCCATCGAGCAGGTGCCGCGACCGTGGTTGGCGTTGGAGAACTCGGCCTTCAGATCGGGTTTGTCGGAACCGCCAGTGCCGGCGCGCGACGGCGCGAAAGACGGCTTGTTGGAATTGCCGAACTTGACGTCGCCGGTCTGCGCCATGAAGCCGTCGATGACGCGGTGGAAGACCACGCCGTCATAGGCGCCTTCGCGTGCCAGTTCCTTGATACGGCCGACATGGCCGGGCGCCAGGTCTGGAAACAATTCGACGACGACCTTGCCCTTGGTCGTGTCCATGATAAGCGCGTTCTCGCGGTCCTTGATCTCGGCCATGTCAGAAATATCCTTTTGAAACTTGGGTTTACTTACCGTCAGCGGCGATACGCACCTTGATCATGCGATCGGGGTCGGTCACCGTCCCGTTCTGCGCCGCTTCGCCTTTCTTGATGTGGTCCACCAGCTCCATGCCGCTGACGACATTGCCGACGATGGTGTACTGGCCGTCGAGCGGCGGTGCCGGCGCGAACATGATGAAGAATTGCGAATTGGCGGAATTCGGATCGTCGGAGCGGGCCATGCCGACCACGCCGCGCTGGTAGTGCTCGGTGCTGGAGAATTCGGCCGGCAGGTCGGGAAGATCGGAACCGCCGGTGCCGACGGCGTCGGCATTGAAGCCGCTCTTCATATTGCCGAACTTGACGTCGCCGGTCTGCGCCATGAAGCCGTCGATGACGCGGTGGAAGGCGACGTTGTCGTAGGCGCCCTGGCGCACCAGCTTTTTGATCTGCGCGACGTGCTTCGGCGCAAGGTCGGGCCTCAGCGCGACGGTCACGTCGCCGTCCTTCAGCGTTACGATCATGGTGTTTTCCGGATCGGCGGCAAAGGCCGACACGGATGCCGTCACAAGACCGGCAAGCACGGCAAGCAAGAAGGCAAGCTTTTTCAGCTGCATGGGATCTTTCTCCGAATATCTTCGTCCATGCATGTCGTTACCCAAAACCGGGCTCCACTTTTGAGCGACATGCATTTATTTCGCGAATTTGGCGGTGAGCGCGCCGGCCACGGCCGCCGGCACGAAGTGGCGGATGTCGCCTCCCATCGAAGCTATCTGGCGCACAAGTGTGGCGGTAATGGTGCGCACCGAGGGGCTGGCGGGCAGGAAAACCGTCTGCAGCTCAGGCGCCATGGTCTCGTTCATGCCGGCCATCTGCATCTCGTAGTCGAGATCGGTGCCGTCGCGCAGGCCGCGGATCATGATCGAGGCGCCATGCTTCCTGGCCGCGTCGATGACCAGACCGTCGAAGGCGACCACTTTGATGCGCGCACCGTCGCTGCCGAATTCCGCCTTCGTTGCCGTTTCGATCAGATCGACCCGTTCCTCGAAGGAAAACAATGGCTTCTTGCCGGGATGGATGCCGATCGCCGCATAGATGGTGTCCGCCACGGCCAGCGACGCCTTCAGCACGTCGAGATGGCCGTTGGTCAGCGGGTCGAAAGAGCCGGCATAAAGGGCGATGCGTTCGGTCATGGCAGGTGCTTCTAGCGAGCCTCTCCCCTAAAGGCAAATCCGATCGGCAGGCCCGCCCCATGAACCTTTTGGCCGACGTGAACGACAGATGAATGTGCCGCTCACAACGGCTTCACGCAGTGTTCACTAAGTTGCAGCTTCGAAAGATGAAACCAAACACCCATCTAACCGTTGTTAGGCGCAGGAGAACACGCACATGCTGATCTACATGCTCGCCACCGCAATGACCGTCGCCATGCTGATCGCTACCGTATTCGGGTTGCATCAGGAAGCACAGCGAGTCCGCGCCAAGGCCAATACCAAACGGTTCGAAGGCTTCGGCATCCGCAAGCCTTATCGCCACTTCTAGATTGCTGGGGTTTCTTGAGAACGCCGGCCCATAGGGCTGGCGCCGTCGCGGCAAACTCACTCGACGGTAGTGTCAGGCTCCCCACCTTCGGCATCGGTAGCAGCGCCACCTTCAGCATGGACACTCTCTTCGATCTCTTCGTCGGCTTGCGGCTCTGAAATCCGCTCCACCGAAACGACCTTCTCGCCCTCTGCGGTATTAAAGATCGTAACGCCCTTGGTGGCGCGGCTGGCAAAACGAATGCCGTTGACCGGGACGCGGATGACGGTGCCGCCATCCGAAACCAGCATGATCTGATCGTCATTGCCGACCGGGAAAGTCGCCACCAGGCGGCCGATTTCGGCCGTTTTCGACACGTCGGTGGCGCGGATACCCTTGCCGCCACGGCCGGTCAGACGGAAATCGTAGGACGACGAACGCTTGCCGTAGCCATATTCCGTAACCGTCAGCACGAACTGCTCATGTGCCTTGAGGAATTCGTAGCGCTCGTCGGAAAGCTCCGCCTCTTCGCCGACCTCCTCATTGGTAAGCTGGATTTCTTCCTCCTCACCGGCGGCAATGTCGACGACAAGCCGGCGTTCAGCCACCACCCGCTTGAGGTAGGCGGCCCGCTCGGCCGGCGGCGCATCGACATGCTCGATCACCGCCATCGAGATCACCCGGTCGCCATCGGCCATGGCTATGCCGCGTACACCGACCGAATTGCGGCTCTGGAAGACGCGTACGTCGCTGACCGAAAAGCGAATGCACTGGCCGGAACTTGCCGTCAAAAGCACGTCGTCATTGTCGGTGCAGGTCTCGACGCCGAGGATCTCGTCGCCTTCCTCGTCCAGCTTCATGGCGATCTTGCCGTTGCGGTTGACCTGGACGAAGTCCGAAAGCTTGTTGCGACGCACCGTGCCGCGCGTGGTGGCGAACATCACGTCGAGCTCGCCCCAGCTCGTCTCATCCTCCGGCAGCGGCATGATGGTGGTGATGCGCTCGCCCTGTTCGAGCGGCAGCATGTTGATCAGCGCCTTGCCGCGCGATTGCGGGTTGCCGATCGGGAGGCGCCAGACCTTTTCCTTGTAGACGATACCGCGTGAGGAGAAGAACAGCACCGGCGTGTGCGTGTTGGCGACGAACAGCCGGGTGACGAAATCCTCGTCCTTGGTCGACATGCCGGAGCGGCCCTTGCCGCCGCGGCGCTGCGCCCGGTAGAGCGACAGCGGCACGCGCTTGATGTAACCGGAATGGCTGACGGTGACGACCATGTCCTCGCGCTGGATGAGGTCCTCGTCTTCCATGTCGGCCCCGCCCTCGGCGAGCTCGGTGCGGCGCGGTGTGCCGAACTCGTCGCGCACGGCGATGAGTTCGTCCTTGACGATCTGCTGGATGCGGGCGCGGGACGACAGGATGTCCAGGTAATCCTTGATCTCGTTGCCGATCGTATTCAGCTCGTCCGCGATCTCGTCGCGGCCGAGCGCGGTCAGGCGCTGCAGGCGCAGTTCGAGGATGGCGCGGGCCTGCTCCTCGGAGAGATTGTAGGTTCCGTCCTCGTTGATGCGATGGCGCGGATCGTCGATCAACAGAATCAGCGATTCCACGTCGCCCGAAGGCCAGCGCCGCTCCATCAACTGCTCGCGCGCCGTCTGCGGGTCCGGCGCCGTGCGGATCAGCTTGATGACTTCATCGATGTTGGCAACAGCGATGGCAAGGCCGACCAGCACATGGGCGCGGTCGCGCGCCTTGCGCAGCAGGAATTTCGTGCGCCGGCTGATCACCTCCTCACGGAAGGCGACGAACGCCTTCAGCATGTCGGTCAGCGTCAGCAATTCCGGCTTGCCGCCGTTCAGCGCCACCATATTGGCGCCGAAGGACGTCTGCAGCGGGGTGAAGCGGTAAAGCTGGTTCAGGATGACGTCGGCGACGGCGTCGCGCTTCAGTTCGATAACGACGCGGTAACCCTGGCGGTCGCTCTCGTCGCGGATGTCGGAAATGCCCTCGATGCGCTTATCGCGCACCAGCTCGGCCATCTTCTCGATCATCGACGCCTTGTTCACCTGGTAGGGAACCTCGGTGATGACGATCGATTCACGGTCGTTGCCGCGTGGCTCGACGTTGACGCGGCCGCGCATGACGATGGAACCGCGGCCGGTCGAATAGGCGCTGTAGATGCCGGAGCGGCCAAGCACGATGCCGCCGGTCGGGAAATCCGGTCCAGGAATGATCTCCATCAGCGCCGGCAGGTCGATCGCCGGATTGTCGATGAGGGCAATGGCGCCGTTGCAGACCTCGCCCAGATTGTGCGGCGGGATGTTGGTGGCCATGCCAACGGCGATACCGCCGGAGCCGTTGACCAACAGGTTCGGGAAGCGCGCCGGCAGGACTTTCGGTTCACTGCCCGACGCATCGTAAGTGTCCTGGAAATCGACGGTGTCCTTGTCGATGTCCTCCAGCAACTCATGCGCGACCTTGGTCAGCCGCGATTCCGTGTAGCGCATCGCCGCCGGCGGATCGCCGTCGATCGAGCCGAAATTGCCCTGCCCGTCGATCAGCGGAACGCGCAGCGACCAATCCTGCGCCATGCGCACCAAAGCGTCATAGATCGAGGCGTCGCCATGCGGATGGTATTTACCCATCACGTCGGCGACCGGGCGTGCCGATTTCACATATTTGCGGTTCCAGTGATAGCCGCTCTCATAGGCGGCGTAGAGGATGCGGCGATGCACCGGCTTGAGGCCGTCGCGCACGTCCGGCAGCGCACGGCTGACGATTACGCTCATGGCGTAATCGAGATAGGAGCGCTGCATCTCCTCGATGATGGATATCGGCTCGATGCCGGTGGGGCCGCCGTCGGCGCCGCGCGGTGTCTTTTGGTCGGTCAAATCGGATCACAATCTAATCAGGAATCACTTGGTGCTTATATAGGAAGCCGGCCCGAAACTCCAATAATCGCGGCAGTTTTCCAGTGTCGTTTTTAGCGGCAAATTCAAAAGGATACACCAATTGCGACGATATGGCCGTGGCACCCTTTCACGAGCGTCGCCGGCGGGCGCGATAAGTTCCCGGCGTCTCGCCCATTAGCCGCCGGAAACGGCGGTTGAAGGTTGATAGATCGTTGAATCCCGCCGCAAAGGCGATCGCCGAGATCGCCTGATCTGACGTCCGCAGCCGCACGGCTGCCCTGTGCAGCCGCGCTCTCAGCAGGAACTGATAGGGCGTCATGCCGGCAACGTGCCGGAAGGTGCGCAGGAAATGGTAAGGGCTGGTGGCGGTCTCGTCGGCGAGTTCGGCAAGCGAGATCGGCCGGTCGGCATCGATTTCGATGCGGCGCACCGCTTCGGCGACACGCTTCTGGTCACGGCGGCTTGGCGCTCGTCCCCGATCCGTATCGCCGCAAGCCGCTGTCACGGCTGCGCCGGCAATGCGCAGGGCGAGTTCCTCGAACGCGCCGGTGTCGGCCATCTCGCGCGCCGCCTCCGCTTCGGCGAGCAGCGGCACCAGCGCCGACAAAGGCGGCAGGCGCGGCATGCTGAAATCAAGCTGCTTTGCGCCCGCGTCGGCGACGATCCGCTCCATATAGGCCAGTCCGAAATGGAAGGAGAGGCAGCGGTCGCCGGTGCCATGCTCATGCCCGCATTCGTAGCAGGTGCCGGGATTGCCGAGCAGGAGCGCGCCCGGCGCCAGCATCGCCGTGCCCTGGCGCGCACGATAGCGGAACGTGCCGCTGGTCACGGCGGCGACGCAGAAATCCCGATGCTCCTCCTCGAATGGCCTGTCGGCGGCACTAGCGGTGCAGATGACATCCAACACCTGCCAGCCTCGGCCCGACGCCAGCCTATGCGCGCTCGTCGTCATCGCCGAAACATAGCAATTTTTCCCAAGCGCAGAACCCCTGTCGGCTTCTATGCTTGCCGGTCTCCTGACAAGATGAGAGCGAAGCCATGTCCAATTCCTTTGCCAAGGCCCTGCACAGCGATGGGCCCGCACCGGCCCTTGCCGAGAAACTGAACCTTTACGGCCGCTTCGTCGGCGCCTGGACGTTCGACGCCACGCGCCATCTCGAAGACGGCCAGGTGCTGACCGGGCGCGGCGAGGTGCACTTCGGCTGGGTGCTAGAAGGCCGAGCGATCCAGGACGTATGGATCCTGCCCGCTCGCGACGCCGGCCCCTCGCCGTCGCTCGGCAAATGGACCTTCTATGGCACGACGTTGCGCGTCTATGACCCAGGCGTCGACGCCTGGCACATCTTCTGGAGCGACCCGCGCAACCAGTATTACAGCCGCCAGCTGGGCCGCGTCGAAGGCGACACGATCGTCCAATTGGGCGCAGACGGCACCGGCGCTTCGGTACGCTGGAGCTTTTCCCGGATCACCGGAGATTCCTTCCGCTGGCTGGGCGAGCGCTCGTATGACGACGGCGCCACCTGGCGTGTCGAAGTCGAGTTTCTGGCGCGGCGCGCCGCCAGCCCCTGATCCGCACGGTTTCCACTGGCACCGCTTTGCTCTACCAATCCCGTTATCCGGCATTGCCGGCGGGGAGGGTCAGCATGCCGAGCTTCGACAGCCTGTTCAACGCCTTCGTCACCATACTGGTGACGATCGATCCGCCCGGCCTGGCGCCGCTCTTCCTCGCCGTGACCCGCGGCATGAACCGCGAGGAGCGCAACCAGGTCTCCGTGCGCGCCTCGGTCATCGCCTTCCTGGTGATGGCGTTGTTCGCAGTCGCCGGCGCGTCGATCCTGTCAGTCTTCGGCATCACCCTGCCGGCCTTCCGCGTCGCCGGCGGCTTTCTGCTGTTCTTCATCGCCTTCGAAATGGTGTTCGAGCGCCGGCAGGACCGCAAGGAGAAGATCGGCGATGTCGCCATCACCAGGGACATGATCCACAACATCGCCGCCTTTCCGCTGGCGATCCCGCTTATTGCGGGTCCCGGCGCGATTTCGGCGACCGTCCTGCTCTCAAGCTCGTTTCAGGGTTTTAGCGCGCAGACAGCACTTGTCGGCATCATCGCGATCTGCCTTGTCATCACCTACCTGGTGTTCGTGCTGTCAGAGCGCATCGACCGTATCCTCGGCCAGACCGGCCGTTCGATCCTCACGCGGCTGCTTGGCGTCATACTGGCGGCGCTCGCCGTGCAGTTCGTCGCCGACGGCATCAAGGCACTGATGGCGACGTAGGAACCGCCCTACTTCGCCGTCTCGATCACTTCGAAGTCATGGGTGATCACGGCGGTCTTGGCCATCATTGCCGAGGCCGAGCAGTATTTCTCGATCGAAAGCTCGATCGCGCGCTTTACCTTGTCGTGCGACAGCGCCCGGCCCTTGACGACGAAATGCATGTGGATGCGGGTGAACACCTTGGGATCGGCTTCTGCACGGTCGGCATCGAGTTCGACGACGCAATCTTCGACCGCCTCGCGCCCCTTTTCCAGGATATGGACCACGTCATAAGCCGAACAGCCGCCGGTGCCGATCAGCACCAGCTCCATTGGGCTCGGCCCCGGCGTCTTGCCCTCCGGCCCGAACGCAGTGCCTAGCACCAGCTTGTGCCCACTGGCGGACTCGCCGACGAAAGTGCGCTCCTCGACCCATTTGACCCTTGCTTTCACTGATCCGTCCTTTCACCGCTCAAACGCACAACGTCCCGAAAATCCAAGACAGATTTTCGGGACGCCATTTCGTGGCCAAGGTGCTGGCGCTTTTCGCCGCAAGGGCAGTCCGCCCCGAGAAATCAGAACGGGATTTCGTCGTCCAGTTCGCGCGACGAACCACCGCCGGTGCCCTTGTTGGCGCCACCGCGATTGAAACTTTCTCCCGGGCCGGACTGGCCGAAATCGGACCCGCGGCTGGCACCACCACCGGCATAGTTGCCGACCTGGCCGCCGCCCTCGCCCCGTGCATCGAGCATCTGCAGCTCGCCGCGGAATTTCTGCAGCACGATTTCGGTCGTATAGCGGTCATTGCCGGTCTGGTCCTGCCACTTGCGCGTCTGCAACTGGCCCTCGACGTAGACTTTCATGCCCTTCTTCAGATACTGCTCGGCCACCTTGGCGATCTGATCGTTGAAGATCACGACATTGTGCCACTCGGTCTTTTCCTTGCGCTCTCCGGACGTCTTGTCGCGCCAGCTTTCCGACGTCGCGATGCGGATGTTGACAACCGGGTCACCCGAATTCAGGCGGCGGATTTCAGGGTCCGCCCCGAGGTTGCCCACCAGAATGACCTTGTTGACGCTACCCGCCATGATACTTCTCCGCGCTCATCCGAAACCAGATTTCTGTCGCTGCACCTTACAGGCTATGGATAAGCCCTGCCTGCCGTCGCTGCCTTTTCCCACAACGTTTTTGTTCTCTTTTCGTTCTATAGTACAGGCCCTGCACTGTCAATAGTTGTCAGCAAGAAGTAGTGTCTTGGCGTCGAATTTCCACAGACCATGGGATCGAGGGGAACGCATGAAGACGGTTGCGCATGACGATCAGCCGCAAGAAGAATGGCGGGCGGGGGTAAAGACCCGAATGCATGTCTCGGCTCGCAACGGCGCAACTCAACTTTGCATATTCGAACAATGGGTCGAACCAGCGGTTGGCGCCCCGACACATTGGCACCCGGTCGAGGAAGTGCTTACCGTCATCGCTGGCAAGGCCGAGATGTGGATCGACGAAGAGCATGTCGTCTTGACTGCCGGACAGTCGCTTGTTGTTGCCGCGCGCAGGCGACATGGCTTCCGAAACGTCGGCTCCGAAATGCTTCATATCCATGCCGTGCTCGCGTCATCAGTTTTCGAGGCGACGTTCAACGGATCCCCTGACATGGTGAGACGCTGGCTTCCAGCGAGTTTGTAAAACCTCGCCCGTCTTAAAAAACACCGCCTGTCTTAAAAACACGGCTTGCCAAACCGATAAGTATCGACTTATGCTTTTGACATGATCGAAGCAGAGATTTTTCGGGCACTGGCCGATCCGACGCGTCGCGCCGTCTATGAGCGGCTCGCCGGCGGCGAGATGACGGTGTCGGAACTGCGCACTGGCATGCCGGTATCGCAGCCGGCGGTATCGCAACACCTCGCCGTGCTGCGCGGCGCCGGCCTCGTGGTCGAGCGCCGGGCCGGTCGCAACGCCTATTACCGCGCCGATCCGAAGGGGCTTGCGCCACTGCTCGGCTGGATCGAACGCTACCGCGCGTTCTGGCCAGAGCGCATCGAAAGGCTCAAGACGGTTTTGAAGGACATGGACCAATGACCAGCCGAGGCAAAGAACGCGCGGAAATGGCGGCAGACAAGATCGAGTTCGAGTGCGAGCTGCCGGAGCCGCCGGAAAAGGTGTGGCGGGCGCTGACGGTGCCGGACCTGCTCGCGGCCTGGATGATGCCGAACGACATTGAACCAAAGATCGGTAGCCGCTTTGCCTTTAAAGCGCCGGAGGCGCCGATCGAATGCGAAATCCTCGACGCCGATCCCGGACGGCTGCTGCGCTATTCCTGGCGGGAACGGCCGGCGCCCGGCGATACACAGGCGCCGCCCGGCAGCCCGGTGGACAGCCCAATGGACGACAGCCCGGTGGACAGCATCGTCACCTTTACGCTCGATCGCACCGTTTCCGGCGGCACGCATCTGCGCATCGTCCATGATGGTTTTGCTCGGGCAGCGATGCCGGAGATCGCGATGGCAGGCGCCGGCTGTCGGCTTTCGTTTGAAGCGCGCAATCCCAGGCACAAGCAGATCGCCGCCAACATCCCGCGCCTCTTCCTGCGCGCGGCCTGAACGACAATAGTCAACGGAGAGAAACGATGAGCGGCCTTGCCAATCTGGTGCCGATGGTGATCGAGCAGTCGAGCCGCGGCGAACGCGCCTTCGACATATTTTCGCGGCTGCTGCGCGAGCGCATCGTCTTCATCAACGGCCCGATCGACGACGGCACCTCGGCGCTGGTCTGCGCCCAGCTTCTGTCGCTGGAATCCGACAATCCCGACAAGGAGGTCTCGCTCTACATCAACTCGCCGGGCGGCGTGGTGACCAGCGGTTTCGCCATCTACGACACGATGCAGTACATCAGCTGCCCGGTCTCCACCGTTTGTATGGGCTTCGCCGCCTCGATGGCCTCGTTCCTCTTGATGGCGGGCACGCCGGGGCGGCGCATCGCATTGCCCAACGCCAGCATCGTGCTGCATCAGCCTCTCGGCGGTTTCCAGGGCCAGGCCTCCGACATCCAGCGCCATGCCGAGGGCATCCTTCGCACCAAGCGGCGCATGACCGATCTTTACGCCCAGCATTGCGGCCGCACCTACGAAGAAGTGGAACGCACGCTCGACCGCGACTTTTTCATGACCGCGCAGGAGGCCAAGGATTGGGGCCTCGTTGACTATGTTTTCGACACTCGCAAACAGGCCGCGTGAACGAGCGAAGGCGGCGGCCGGCACTGAGGCGACTGAGCGCCCAGCAATTTCAGGGCAGTCGGTCTGGTCTTGCCGCTATCGCGGCACTATAGTCCGGTGATGATCGCGAACCGTCCATCCAGCCTGTTATGCGTTGCCGTCGCGACCGTTGCCGGCACGAACATGCTGGTGGGCATGGCACTTGCCCAAGATAATTCGACGTCTTCGCAAAGGGGCGCCCTGCCCGGTGTGACCAGCGACTATCGCATCGCCGAGCCAGCGCTGCAGCCCGAGCCCGACGGGGCGGTTCCCAGCAGCGGCTACGGCACATTCAAGATCGGCGATACCGAAGTTCGGATTTCCGGTAGCATCACCATCGATGTCGCCACCGGCGGGATCAGGCCACCCAGCCGCTAAGTTCGCCTGGTATGCACCGCAAATGTGCGCTTCAAACGAACAGCCCCGCCATTGCTTGTGCAACTGACGGGGCCTCTTGGATCTAAAATCCAAATTGCCGGGAGTGTACTGCCGGCTTTTTATTTCGGATGCTTCGCGGCATTCAGCCGACGATCCGACTAGCAGTCTCTGATTGTTGTGGGGAGCGGCAGGTCAACGTTGGCAGGTAGCGCTAAACGCCTGACCTGGCTACTTATACCTGCCGCGGCTCCAGCGACACGTGGAGCCTCAAGGAACTATCCGGTGGAGTCATGCCTCTGCTCTCCTTCTGTTCGTTGCGACTGTCGTCGTCGAAGCGCTCATCGCAAAACCCGCGGCGTCTCGCAGGCTAGCCCCAGGCCGCGAGGCCATCGAAAGACGGCCGGCTTCGTTGACGTTTGGAGTCTGCCCCCGTGACGCATGGACGTCAACCTTGAATAGCCGATTACCGAAAAATGTGATCGCGAGACGCATTGTGAAGCCGGCTGTACGGGCAGCTTTTGTCAGGAGCGTGTTCGGCCTTTGTTCTTTCCGCTTGCCCGTTCGCGCGAAAGGCGGTTAAACGCATTGGTCGAGAGTTGTGGCGTCTCTCGAAAAGGCGGCGAAATTACCTACATAGGGGGTGGTCGGGAAAACCCGCCCATCCCACGAATTCCAGATTCTGAGGCGGCGACCGGCGATGGCCGACCATAAATATCTCTCCATTCGCGGGGCACGCGAACACAATCTGAAGAATGTCGATCTCGACCTGCCGCGTGACAGCCTGATTGTCATGACCGGCCTGTCGGGGTCCGGCAAGTCGTCGCTTGCCTTCGACACCATCTATGCCGAAGGCCAGCGCCGCTATGTCGAGAGCCTTTCGGCCTACGCACGGCAATTCCTCGAGATGATGCAGAAGCCGGACGTCGACCAGATCGACGGCCTGTCGCCGGCCATCTCCATCGAGCAGAAGACCACCTCGAAGAACCCGCGCTCGACGGTCGGCACCGTCACCGAGATCTACGATTATATGCGGCTTTTGTTCGCCCGCGTCGGCATCCCCTATTCGCCGGCCACCGGCCTGCCGATCGAGAGCCAGACGGTTTCGCAGATGGTCGACCGGGTGCTTGCGGTCGAAGAGGGCACCCGGCTGTTCATCCTGGCACCGATGGTGCGCGGCCGCAAAGGCGAGTACCGCAAGGAACTGCTCGAGCTGCAGAAAAAGGGTTTTCAGCGCGTCAAGGTCGACGGCGTCTTCTACGAGATGGCCGACGTGCCGGCGCTGGACAAGAAGTACAAGCACGACATCGACGTCGTCGTCGACCGCATCGTCGTGCGCGGCGATCTGGCGACGCGGCTCGCCGATTCCATCGAGACCGCGCTGAAGCTGGCCGACGGGCTGGCGGTGGCGGAATTTGCCGACAAGCCGCTCGACGCCAGCCAGACCGGCGAGGATTCGGTCAACAAGTCGAAGAACGAGACGCATGAGCGCATGCTGTTCTCGGAAAAATTCGCCTGCCCGGTGTCCGGCTTCACCATTCCCGAGATCGAGCCCAGGCTGTTCTCGTTCAACAATCCGTTCGGCGCCTGCCCGACCTGTGACGGGCTCGGCAGCCAGCGCGCCATTGACGCCAGCCTGGTCGTGCCCGACGAGAATGTCTCGCTGCGTGCCGGCGCCGTCAGCCCGTGGGCGAAGTCGACCTCACCCTATTATGCGCAGACGCTGGAAGCGCTGGGCGTTGCCTATGGCTTCAAGCTCGGCGACAAGTTCAAGGATTTGAGCGAAGAGGCAAAGCAAGCCATCCTGCACGGCACTGGCGAGCGCGAAATCGCCTTCCAGTATGATGACGGGCTGCGCTCCTACAAGACGACCAAGACCTTCGAGGGCGTCATCCCCAATCTCGAGCGCCGCTGGAAGGAAACCGAATCCGCCTGGATGCGCGAGGAGATCGAGCGCTTCATGTCGGCCACGCCCTGCCCGGCCTGCCGCGGCTACCGGCTGAAGCCCGAGGCGCTCGCAGTCAAGATCGCCGGCAAGCACATTGGCGAGGTCACCGAGCTGTCGATCCGCAAGGCTGACCAGTGGTTCACCGATTTGCCTGCTTCGCTTAACGACAAGCAGAACGAGATCGCAGTGCGCGTGCTCAAGGAAATCCGCGAGCGGCTGCGCTTCCTCAACGATGTCGGTCTCGACTATCTGACGCTGTCGCGCAACTCCGGCACGCTGTCGGGCGGCGAGAGCCAGCGCATCCGCCTCGCTTCGCAGATCGGCTCCGGCCTGACCGGCGTGCTCTACGTGCTCGACGAGCCGTCGATCGGCCTGCATCAGCGCGACAATGCCCGCCTGCTCGACACGCTGAAGCATCTGCGCGACATCGGCAACACGGTCATCGTCGTCGAGCACGACGAGGATGCCATCCTGCATGCCGACTACGTCGTCGATATCGGCCCGGCCGCCGGCATCCATGGCGGTCACATCATCGCCCAGGGCACACCGCAGCAGATCATGGCGACTCCCGCCTCGATCACCGGCAAATATCTGTCGGGCGAGCTCGAAGTGGCGACGCCTGCGGTTCGGCGCGAGGCGAAAAAGAACCGCCGGCTGAAGGTCGTCGGCGCGCGCGGCAACAATCTGAAGAACGTCACCGCTGAAATCCCGCTCGGCACGTTTACCGCCGTCACCGGCGTGTCCGGCGGCGGCAAGTCGACCTTCCTGATCGAGACCTTGTTCAAGGCGGCGTCACGCCGCATCATGGGCTCGCGTGAGCATCCTGCCGATCACGACCGCATCGAAGGGCTGGAATTCCTCGACAAGGTCATCGATATCGACCAGTCGCCGATCGGGCGCACCCCGCGCTCCAACCCTGCAACCTATACCGGCGCCTTCACGCCGATCCGCGACTGGTTCGCCGGCTTGCCGGAGGCCAAGGCGCGCGGCTACCAGCCGGGCCGTTTCTCGTTCAACGTCAAGGGCGGCCGCTGCGAGGCCTGCCAGGGCGACGGCGTCATCAAGATCGAGATGCATTTTCTGCCCGACGTCTATGTCACCTGTGATGTCTGCCACGGCAAGCGCTACAACCGCGAGACGCTCGACGTGCTGTTCAAGGGCAAGTCCATCGCCGACGTGCTCGACATGACGGTCGAGGAAGGCGTCGATTTCTTCGCCGCCGTGCCCGGCGTGCGCGACAAGCTGGAGACGCTGAAACGGGTCGGCCTCGGCTACATCCATGTTGGCCAGCAGGCGACGACTTTATCGGGCGGCGAAGCGCAGCGCATCAAGCTCGCCAAGGAACTGTCGCGCAAGGCAACCGGCAAAACGCTCTACATCCTCGACGAACCGACCACCGGCCTGCATTTCCACGATGTCGCCAAGCTGCTTGAAGTGCTGCACGAGCTGGTCGACCAGGGCAACACGGTCGTCGTCATCGAGCACAATCTAGAGGTGATTAAGACCGCTGACTGGGTTCTCGATCTTGGCCCCGAAGGTGGTGACGGCGGCGGCGAGCTGGTGGCGTCCGGCACGCCGGAGGACATCGTTCGCGAAAAGCGCAGCTATACCGGGCAGTTCCTGAGGGAATTGCTGGAGCGGCGCCCCGGAGGCAAGCGCGAAGCGGCGGAGTGATGGCAAAGAACGGTCTCATCACGGTCCAAAGCAGCTTCGGCGTGGCCGAAACCATCGATCGCCTGGTCGAGACTGTGGAACGTGCAGGATTGCTGGTCTTCGCCCGCATTGACCACGCCGCCGGTGCGCGCAATGTCGAAACATCACTGCGTCCAACCCAGCTCCTGATTTTCGGCAATCCCAAAGGCGGTACGCCACTGATGCAGGACCGGCAGCTTGCCGGCATCGATCTGCCGGTCAAGGCGCTGGCTTGGGAGGACGAGCAAGGCACGGTCTGGCTCTCCTACAATGACGCACACTGGCTGGCGGAACGCCACGGCTTGGGCGACGCTAGTCGCAATGCCGTCGCTGCGATCGCCGCCGGCATGGACAAGGTGATTGCGGCCGCTGCCGGCGCGGGCCAGTTTTGATCATGAGAGCCGCTCGGGCCGATGATCTCCCTACGGTGATCTCGCTCACCACCGACGCCTACGCGCCCTACACTGCCCTGTTCGGAGCGCCGCCGATCCCCGTCACCGAGGACTATGCGCCGCGCATAGAACGCGGCGAGGTCTGGCTTTCGGAGCAGTACGGACAGCCGGCCGGCCTGATCGTTCTCGAACGGCACGATGACCACACAGTGATCTTCAGCGTCGCCGTTGCGCCCGCCTTTCAAGGCAAGGGTTTCGGCATAGCGCTGCTCGACTGGGCCGAGCAACAGACGCGCCTGTGGAGCTTGCCTGAAATCCGACTCTACACCAATTCCAGAATGGAACGGAACGTTTCGTTGTATAAGGCCTACGGCTTTCGCGAAACGGGTCGCCGGCCCAATCCATATCGGCCAGGATGGACGGTCGTCGACATGGCGAAAGCCGTCGAGACGACCGCCATCGCGTGATCCTTTTTCTGCAAACCGGGAGGACTACCATGACTCAATCAGGAACAATCCGCGCTGGCATGGGCGGCTGGACCTTCGAGCCCTGGGACACGTCCTTCTACCCGGACAAATTGTCGAAGGCCAAGCAGCTGAATTACGCCAGCCGGCAGGTGCCGACCATCGAGGTCAACGGCACCTATTATTCGAGCTTCAAGGAGCCGACCTTCGTCAAATGGGCCAACGAGGCGCCGGATGGTTTCGTCTATTCGCTGAAGGGCAACCGCTTCGTCACCAACCGCCGCGTGCTCGGCGAGGCCGGCGAATCGGTGATGCGCTTCCTCGGGTCGGGCGTCGCGGCACTTGGCGACAAGCTTGGGCCGATCCTGTGGCAGTTCGCGCCGACCAAGCGGTTCGACCCGGACGACTTCGAGGCGTTCCTCAAGCTATTGCCGGAGAAGCAGGACGGCGTTGCGCTGCGCCACGCGGTCGAGGTGCGCAATGACAGCTTCGTCGTGCCCGAGTTCGCCGCCTTGGCACGCAAGCACAAGGTCGCGATCGTTTTTGCTGATCATGCTAAATATCCAGCGATTGCCGACGTCACCGGCGATTTCATCTATGCGCGGCTGCAGACCGGCAGCGACGACAATCCCGATTGCTATACGCCCAAGGCGCTCGACGAATGGGCGGCCCGCGCCAAGACTTGGGCGCAGGGCAAGGTACCGGCCGAGCTGCCGCGCGCCGATCCTTCGACCGACGCGCCGGTCAAGCCACGCGACGTGTTCGTCTACTTCATCACCGAGGGCAAGGTCCGCGCTCCATTCGGCGCCATCGCGCTGATGAAGCGGGTCGCAGGCTGACGCCCCGCTGTCGGCGGTCCGGCTGGCCGGCTCCTAGATTACCGCCTATGCGGCGCGCTCGTCCGGACGCCGATCAACCCTGACGATCTCGTTGAAAGCATCGAGATCGACATAGAAGACCTTGGTGATCTCCGCGATAAGTTCGTCGTGTTCATATCCCTGCGATTTCAGAATGTTGATGGCGGTTATGATGTCGACACGCTCCGTGAGCCGTCGTTTCTGGTAGTCCTCGACATAGCGCTCCATCATCTGGCCCTGGCTCCCAAGCACCCGAAATGTTGGACGACAACAGATCGCTGGAGGGAGCGGCTTGCGCGCAAGCGGCCCGCGCCTTCCCCTGATCTGCCAATTTGGAACTGGTACGGAAAGCGGCCGACTCACCAAGGCCAAGCAAAATCTAGCACGCAATCTTCGGCGCGCCAGAGTTGCAAAGTAATAGAATCAATAAGAATTCAGACGGTCAGGAATTTCCGCACGTCCGCCCGGTCGAGATCCTCGGCGGGGCCGGTATGGACGATCTGGCCGCGGTCCATGATATTGACCTCGTCGGCCAATTCCCGGCAGAAATCGAGATATTGTTCGACCAAAAGCACGGCAATGCCGGCTTGGTCGCGCAGATAGCGGATGGCGCGGCCGATATCCTTGATGATCGACGGCTGGATGCCTTCGGTCGGCTCGTCGAGCACCAGCAGTTTCGGCCGCATTACCAGTGCCCTGCCGATGGCAAGCTGCTGCTGCTGGCCGCCGGACAGATCGCCGCCGCGGCGCGCGAGCATCTGCTTCAGCACCGGAAACAGCTCGAAGACGTGACCGGGAATGTTGCGGTCGGCGCGCTTCAGCGGCGCGAATCCCGATTCGAGGTTTTCCCGCACCGTAAGCAGTGGAAAGATCTCCCTGCCCTGCGGCACGAATGCGATGCCCGACCGGGCGCGATCATACGCCGCGCTCCGGTCGAGCGCCTTCCCCTCGAAGGCAACACTTCCGCTCGTCAGCCGGTGATGGCCGACGATCGATCTCATCAAACTGGTTTTGCCGACGCCGTTGCGGCCGAGCACACAGGTGATCTTGCCGGCGCCGGCCTTTAGCGAGACGCCGCGCAGCGCCTGGGCGGCGCCGTAATGCAGCGTGGCATTGGAGACTTCGAGCATGGTCAGCGCTTTCTCCAACGCCTGAAAAACGAAAGGTCGAAATGATGGAACGGAACGCGCCAGACCATGCTCATCTCCCCAGGTAGACTTCGACGACGCGCTCGTCGGCCGAAACGAAGTCGAGCGAGCCCTCGGAAAGTACCGAGCCTTCGTGCAGGCAGGTAACCTTGACGCCGAGCTCGCGCACGAAATGCATGTCGTGCTCGACGACGATGACCGAATGGTCGCGCGCGATGTCTCTAAGCAGCCGCGCGGTTTCCTCAGTCTCGGCGTCTGTCATGCCGGCAACCGGTTCGTCGACCAGCAGCAGCTTCGGATCCTGCGCCAAAAGCATGCCGATCTCGAGCCATTGTTTTTGGCCATGGCTCAAATTGGCGGCGAGTTCGTCGCGCTTGTCGCCAAGCCGGATGATGCCGAGAATGTCGTCGATCTGCCGCGCTTCCGCGGCCGAGCGACGATGGAACAGTGCCGGGAAGATCGAGCGCGGGCCTTTCAGCGCCAGCATCAGATTGTCCTCGATCGTGTGGCTTTCGAAGACGGTCGGCTTCTGGAATTTACGGCCGATGCCCATCATGGCGATTTCGGCCTCGTCGTGTTTAGTCAGGTCGACCTCGCCGTCGAAGAAGACCTCGCCCGCGTCGGGCCGCGTCTTGCCGGTGACGATGTCCATCATCGTCGTCTTGCCGGCGCCGTTGGGGCCGATGATCGCCCGCATCTCGCCCTTGTCGAGCACCAGCGACAGGTTGTTGATGGCGCGAAAACCATCGAAGGAAACCGACACGCCGTCGAGATAGAGGATGGTGTTGCTCTTCGACATCAGGCCATCACTCCGCCGGCTGCGGTTCGGCACCGGAGGCCGACCAGTCGCCCGGCCTTCTCGCCGCCGAGCGATCGGTTTTCGGCGGCACCGGCGTGTCAGGATCGGTGCCGGCTTCCTCGGCAATCGAGGCTGCCCGCAGCGCCTTGGCATTGCCGCGCCAGGAATCCCACATGCCGATGATGCCCTTGGGCAGGAACAGCGTGACGGCGACAAACAGGCCGCCCAGCGCAAACAGCCAGAACTCCGGCAGCACGCCGGTGAACCAGGATTTACCGGCATTGACCAGAAGCGCGCCAATGATCGGTCCGACGATGGTGCCGCGCCCGCCGACGGCCGCCCACACCACCACCTCGATCGAATTGGACGGCTCGAACTCGCCAGGGTTGATGATGCCGACTTGCGGCACGTAAAGCGCACCGGCGATGCCGGCCATCACCGCCGACACGGTGAAGGCGAACAGTTTGACGTTCTCCGCCCGCCAGCCGAGAAAGCGCGTGCGGCTTTCGGCGTCGCGCACCGCCATCAAAAGCTTGCCGTATTTGGAACCGACGATTGCCCAGGTGACGAAGACGGCAAACGCGAGCATGACGGCGCTGGCCGCGAACAGCGCCGAGCGTGTCATGTCGGCCTGCACGTTGAAGCCTAGAATGTCCTTGAAATCGGTCAGGCCGTTATTGCCGCCGAAACCCATGTCGTTGCGGAAAAAGGCAAGCAGCAGCGCATAGGTCATCGCCTGGGTGATGATCGACAGATAGACGCCGGTGACGCGGCTGCGGAAGGCAAACCAGCCGAAGACGAAGGCGAGCAGGCCGGGCACCGCAAGCACCATGACCGCCGCGAACCAGAAATGGTCGAAGCCATACCAGAACCACGGCAATTCCTTGTAGTTCAGGAACACCATGAAGTCGGGCAGCAGCGGATTGCCGTAGACGCCTCGCGAGCCGATCTGGCGCATCAGGTACATGCCCATCGCATAGCCGCCGAGCGCGAAGAAGGCGCCGTGGCCGAGTGAGAGGATGCCGCAATAGCCCCAGACGAGATCGAGCGCCAAGGCGAGCAGTGCGTAGCAGAGATATTTGCCGGTGAGCGCCACGATATAAGACGGCACGTAGAAGGAACTTGTCGGCGAGACCGCAAGGTTGAGCAGCGGCACGACGATGGCGGCCGCCAGCAGGACGAAGATGGTGATGGCGACGCGACGATCGGCGCCGGCGGCAAAGAAACATCCCGTGATCATGCTTCCACCGACCTGCCCTTGAGCGCAAACAAGCCGCGCGGGCGTTTCTGGATGAACAGGATGATCAGCACCAGGACGACGATCTTGCCGAGCACCGCTCCGGCATAAGGTTCGAGGAACTTGTTGACGATGCCGAGCGAGAAGGCGCCGACCAGCGTGCCCCAGAGATTGCCGACACCGCCGAAGACGACGACCATGAAGCTATCGATGATGTAGCCACGACCGAGATTGGGCGAGACGTTGTCGATCTGGCTGAGCGCGACACCGGCTATGCCGGCAATGCCGGAGCCGAGTGCAAACGTCAGGGCGTCGACCCACGGCGTCCTGATGCCCATCGAGGCGGCCATGCGGCGGTTGGCGGTGACTGCACGCATCTGCAGCCCCCAAGGCGTGCGCTTCATCACGTAGAGCAGCACCGCGAACACGCCAAGCGCGAATACCAGGATCCAGAGCCGGTTCCATGTCACGGCAAGCTGGCCGATATTGAACGAGCCGGACATCCATGACGGGTTGCCTACCTCCTGGTTGGTCGGCCCAAAGATGGTGCGTACGGCCTGCTGCAGGATCAGCGACACACCCCATGTCGCCAGCAGCGTCTCCAGCGGCCGGCCGTAGAGGAAGCGGATCAGCCCGCGCTCGATGACAAGGCCGACGAGCGCCGCCACTAGGAAGGCCAGCGGCAAGGCGATGACCAGCGACCAGTCGAACAGACCGGGAAAGGAATTCCGGATCACCTCCTGCACGACGAAGGTCGTGTAGGCACCGAGCATGACCATCTCGCCATGCGCCATGTTGATGACGCCCATGACGCCGAAGGTGATGGCCAGGCCAATCGCCGCCAGCAGCAGCACCGATCCGAGCGATATGCCGTACCAGATATTCTGGCCGGCATCCCACAGCGCCAGCGTCGAATTGATATTGGCGATCGCAGCCGTCGCCGCGTCCTTCACCGCACCTTCGGAATTGGCCTCTACCGACGTGAGCAGCGACACCGCATCGCGGTCGCCGCGCGCGCCGATGAGAGCGATAGCCGCCAGTTTGTCGGCCTCCGGCCTGTCGGAAACGAGAACCGACGCGGCGCGGGCATGTTCGAGCAGCGCCTTGACGCTTGCCACGCTCTCATTGGCGATGGCGGTGTCGAGCGGCTCGATGTTTGCCGCGTCCGGCGTCTTGAACATGGTGTCCGCGGCGGCAATGCGCACGGCCGGGTCCTTGGAGCCAAGCGTCAGTGTGCCCAGCGCGTCGCGGATGACGCGGCGCAGCGTGTTGTTGACTTTGATCTTGGTGATGTCGGCCTTGGCAGCTTCGCCCGATTTTTCGCCGGTGAGCGCATCGAGCAGCTCAATACCGTCGCCGCTCTCCTTGCCGACAAAGACCAGTGAATCGGCCTTGCGGACGTAAAGGCTGCCCTCCGCAAGCGCGGCAAGCGGCCGTTCGACGGCCGGATCGCCGGAAGCCGCAAGCTCGCGCACGACGGCTTCGATCGCCGGAAAATTGGCGGCAGTGGCGAATTTGGCGATGACGGCGCGCAGATCTGCTTCGCTGGCGTTCGACGGCAGCAGCGCCCCCAGGAGGAGCAGCAGCATCAGGCCAATCGCGCGGATCAGGATCATCGGTTTCTGGTGGCTCTTGGAGGTTGAATGTCGCCTCCGGGCAGGCTGGAGAAAGGAGCCCGCCCGGAGGCTTTGCGGTCTGGGAGGACAGACCGGGAGGATTAGTTGGTTCCCTTGCCGCCGCATTTGCCGGTGGCAACGTTGAAGTTGCCGCAGGATAGAGGCGCGCGCCAATCGGAGATCAGGTCCTTGGAGTCGGGCAGGTAGTCGGACCATTCGTCGCCCATCACCAGGCCCGGCGTCTGCGAGACGGTTTCGAACTGGCCGTCGGCCTGGATTTCGCCGATCAGCACCGGCTTGGTGATATGATGGTTCGGCATCATGGTCGAATAACCGCCGGTCAGGTTCGGCACCGAGACGCCGACCATGGCGTCGATGACCTTGTCCGGATCGGTGGTACCGGCCTTCTCTACCGCCTTCACCCACATGTTGAAGCCGATATAGTGGGCTTCCATTGGGTCGTTGGTGGTGCGCTTGTCGTTCTTGATGAATTTGTGCCAATCGGCGATGAACTTCGCGTTCTCGGGCGTGTCGACGCTCTCGAAATAATTCCAGGCGGCGAGATGGCCGACGAGCGGCGCGGTGTCGAGACCGGCAAGCTCTTCCTCACCAACCGAGAAGGCCATGACCGGAATATCCTCGGCCTTGATGCCCTGATTGCCGAGTTCCTTGTAGAACGGCACGTTGGCGTCGCCGTTGACGGTCGAGACGACAGCGGTCTTCTTGCCGGCCGAGCCGAACTTCTTGATTGCCGAGACTTCGGTCTGCCAGTCGGAGAAGCCGAACGGCGTATAGTTGACCATGATGTCTTCGGCAGCAACGCCCTTCGCCTTCAGATAGGCTTCAAGAATTTTGTTGGTGGTGCGCGGATAGACATAGTCGGTGCCTTCGAGCACCCAGCGCTTCACCGAACCGCCATCCTCGCTCATCAGATAGTCGACCGCGGGAATGGCTTGCTGGTTCGGCGCCGCACCGGTGTAGAACACGTTGCGCTCGCTCTCCTCGCCCTCATATTGAACCGGGTAGAACAGGATGTTGTCGAGTTCGCTGAACACCGGCAGCACCGATTTGCGCGACACCGAGGTCCAGCAGCCGAACACCGCCGCGACCTTGTCCTTCGAGATCAGCTCGCGCGCTTTTTCTGCGAACAGCGGCCAGTTGGAAGCCGGATCGACGACCACCGCCTCGAGCTTCTTGCCGAGCAGGCCACCCTTGGCATTCTGCTCTTCGATGAGCATCAGCATGGCGTCCTTTAGCGTCGTCTCCGAGATCGCCATGGTTCCCGACAGCGAATGGAGGATGCCGACCTTGATGGTGTCGTCGGCCGCCTTGGCGGGAATGCTCATCAGCAGGCCGGCGGTGACCACGCCGGCCGAAAACATTTTTGTTATTGTCGAGAAACTGCCCCTCATACTTTTAAACTCCCAAGCTGGTTAACTGCATCGGAACAGACCATGCAACGGCTGTGCCAATTACCGGAGCAAGATCGGAAGATCTGAGATTTCCCAGCTCTGTCAGTCGGTTAATGTATTAGGCGCAGGAGATGAACCTCGCCTGCCAGGTTCGAACTGAGAAAAGATCACCCGTATCAGCCTAAGTTTTACTCATGTACGGGCCAATGCCCGAATTTTGAGCAGCATCACAAGAGCACTGGCGAGGATTGCAGCGCCGCAGCGAAATGGGGCAAGTTCGAACCCTTAAACGAGCGACGCCATGGCCTTCCGAACGTCTTGCATTTTCATCACCATGCTTCTGCTGGCGACGACGACTGTAGCGCGCGCCGGCTTCAGCGACGGCAAGCTGCCGGACGGCCCCTATCATTGCGAAGTCTATCTGCTTGGCATGTTCCTCAGCCTCGGCGACATCACCATCAAGGGAAACGTCTATAGCGGTCCGGTGAGCTTCGGCACCGCGCGGCAGAGTTATAACTACCAGATGGATGCAGACGGGGTGATCACTTGGCTGGGTCCGCTGGGCGGCTACACCAGCGGCGGCAACTCGATCTCGCTTACGCAAGCGACGCTGGAAAGCGGAACCACCCCCTCCTTCGACATCATCATGAAGCAGCCGGACGGTGCCTTTACCGCCTCGACCTGCACCAAACGTTGAAAAAAATATGCGCAACCTCGTGAGAATTAGCACCGGAAGGCAGAGAGCCGCCTAGCTCTCCGCCGCCACGTCGAGCGCCAGCCGGGTCATATTGGTGAAAAGCCCCTGGCGTTCTGCATAGTCGGTCTGCTCGCCGGTTGCCACATTGTCGACGACGGTCAGGATCGACAGTGCCCGGGCACCAAAATCGGCCGCGATGCGGTAGAGCGCGCTGGTTTCCATGTCCACGGCGAGCGCGCCCTGTGCCTGCGCTTCGGCAAAGCGCTCACGCCCCTGCGGATGATAAAAAATATCGCTGCAGATGGTCAGGCCGGCCCGCTGGTCGATGCCGAGTTCGGCGGCCCGGGTCAACGCCTGGGCCAACAATGCCGGATCGGGGCTGGCGTTGGCACGATAGAGCCCGAAACTCTGAACGCTTTCTGAGCTTTCACCGCGCACCGATTGCGCGATCACCAGACTGCGCAGCGCCAGCTCGGCGGTCAGCCCGCCGCAGGTGCCGGTGCGGATCAGTGTTTTCGCACCATAGAAATCCAGCAGCTCGTGCACGTAGACCAGGAATGACGGGACGCCGATGCCGGTGGACTGGATGCTGATAGGCTTGCCGCGAAACAGGCCGGTAAAACCAAGCGCGCCGCGGCGGCGGTTGACGCAGCGCGGCGCCTCCAGAAAAGTCTGCGCCATCCATTCTGCGCGCTGCGGATCGCCCGGCAGCAGCACCGTGCTTGCGTAGTCGCCCTTGCTGGCCTCGTTGTGTGGCGTCACGGCATGCTTTCCAAAACCCGTCGCCCGTTTCGCCTGCAATCATGGCAGTCTCACGGCATTGCGCAAGCGGAGCATTGGAAGGGTCAGGATTCCAGCATGTCCTTGACGATCGTGGCCAATTGCTTGAGCGAAAACGGCTTGGGCAAAAAGCCGAAATGTGCGTCGGCCGGCAAGTTCTTGGCGAATGCGTCTTCCGCATATCCGGACACGAAGATGAACTTGATGTCGGGCTGCCGCTTGCGCAATTCGCCAAGCAGCGTCGGGCCGTCCATTTCCGGCATCACCACGTCTGAGACCACGATGTCGACCTTGCCGCCGAGCGCTTCGTAGACTTCAAGCGCCTCGACGCCCGACGACGCCTCGTGGACGGTGTAGCCGCGCGACTTTAGTGCACGCATGCCGCCCATGCGTACGGCGTCCTCGTCCTCGACCAGCAGCACCGTGGCCGAGCCCGACAGATCCTTGGCTGAGTCGGCGATCTTGGCAGGTGCGGCCGGCACTTCTCCAGCCTCGCCCGCCTTCCTTGCCTCCGCAATGTGCCGCGGCAGGAAGATGCGGAACAGGGATCCCTTGCCGACTTCGGAATCGCAGAAGATGAAGCCGCCTGTCTGCTTGATGATGCCATAGACCATGGACAGGCCGAGGCCCGTTCCCTTGCCAACCTCCTTTGTCGTGAAGAAGGGCTCAAAGATCTTTTTCAGCACATCAGGCGCGATACCGCTGCCGCTGTCCTCGACCTCGACCAGCACATAGTCGGCCGGAGTAAGTTCGCGATAGGAAAAGGTCTTGCATTCCCCGGCGCTGACGTTGCGGGTGCGAACGGTGAGGTCGCCGCCGGCCGGCATCGCATCGCGCGCATTGACCGCCAGATTGACCACCACTTGCTCGAACTGCCCGATATCGACCCTGACCGGCCACAGGTCGCGGCCATGGTCGATCTTGAGCTTGATATCGTTGCCGACCAGACGGGCAAGCAGCATCCTTAGGTCGGCGAGCACGTCGGTCAGGTTGAGCACCTCCGGTCGCAGCGTCTGCTTGCGCGAGAAGGCCAGCAACTGCCGCACCAGCGAGGCCGCCCGGTTGGCATTCTGCTTGATGTTCATGATGTCCGGGAACGACGGATCGGACGGCCGGTGGTTGGTCAAAAGCAGGTCTGAGGCCATGATGATGGCGGTCAGCACATTGTTGAAATCATGCGCGATGCCGCCGGCGAGCTGGCCGACCGCCTGCATCTTCTGGCTCTGCGCCATCTGGCCCTCGAGGGCCTTTTGCTCGGTGGTCTCGACGGCATAGACGATGGCCGATTCCTCGGCGCCCTCGCCGCCGGTGCCGTCTGCGACCGCATTGACGTAGAAGCGTATGTGTCGTTCCTCATTGCCGGGCAGCACCGTATCGATCGGCTCGATATCAGCCTGTTGCTGGCGTGCCTTTTCGAACGCCGCGGCGAAGGCCGGCCGGTCGCGCTCGTGGATCACCGTATCCAGCCGCACACGCCGATCGACCGCGTCGCGGTCGACGACCGAGGAAAATAGCGACAGGAACGGCGCATTGGTGCGCAGGATGCGACCGGCATGGTCGACGCCGGCAATCGCCATCGGCGTCGAGTTGAAGAATCGCGTGAAGCGTATTTCCGAGGCGCGAAGGTCGGCCGAAGCGTCCTCGCCTTGCGTCCGGTTGAGCACGATGGTGCGAGTCGGGCCGTTGAGCCCCTCTCGGCTGGCCGAAACACGATGCATGAAGCGCACCGGCAACGCCTCCCCGGTCATCGTCGTCAGATCGAGATCGATAACGGCATTGCGCGTGGTACCCGCGTCGGCCTTGACCGAACGGACCAGCGCCATGCCGTCGCCGGCGACGATCTCCGGCAGCGTGATGGCGCCGGGGGTGAAGCTGGCCAGGTCGATGCCCAGCCACTCCGCAAGGGTCGCGTTGATATAGGTGACGCGGCCTTCCTGGTCGGCCGAAAAGAAACCGGCCGGCGCGTGGTCGAGGTGATCGATGGCCTTTTGCAGGTCGAGAAAGAACCGCTCCTGCTCGGCCCGTTCCCGCGAGATATCAGCAAGCTGCCAAGCAAGCATGGGCAGCCGCTGGCCTGGAACGCTGAACGCGCGGGCCCGGACGCGGTACCAGCGCGCGCCCGATTCGGCGCCTGGCCGAATGGACTGCGCGAGCCGAAACTCGCCGTCGCCCGCCTGGCCGTCGCGCAGGCCTGACGCCAGCCGGTATATGGTCACTGAGGCCTCGGGAACGTCTGAAAGCAAACCTTCGACCGTCTTGAGGTCGGCGGCCGACTCGGCGCCAGTCATGTCGGCATAGGTCCGGTTGGCGTAGATGATCCGGCCTTTGGTATCGGTGACCAGGAGGCCTTGCGACATCGAATCGACGAAAGCTTTCGACAGTTCGTCGCTTGTCGAGCGCGGCGTGACGTGCACGAAGCCGATCGCAGTGGCGAACAGAAAGCCGACGCCGATCATCGCCAACACGCCAAGCATGCCGAGCAGGAATGGGTCGCCAAGTCGCTCGCGGAAAAGGCCGAAGACGATCGCTGCCCCCGTCAGGACGACGATGAAGACGATGAGCCGGGTGACCGCGCCCGGTCGCG
Source organism: Mesorhizobium sp. M0563 (assembly GCF_040321065.1). Lineage (NCBI taxonomy): Bacteria > Pseudomonadati > Pseudomonadota > Alphaproteobacteria > Hyphomicrobiales > Phyllobacteriaceae > Mesorhizobium > Mesorhizobium sp. M0563. Next base: position 21,659 of record NZ_JAMYQV010000007.1, on the reverse strand, counting down.
TGTTCTGGTCGACGATAGGTACCGGATAGAAATCGCCGCGCGCTTCCTTGGCCATGTTCCCCCTGCTCGTGAATTCCGGTGTCGGTTGAATCATATTCTCAGGGTCGGGAAAAGGCCCGGCGGCAAATGTCCGCTAAAAAGACGCCGTTCCGCTCCCGGTGTTTCAAGCTGTTCACGAAGCGTGAAAGGCAACTTGCGGTGGCCTGCCGCAACAGTCTAGTGTCGCGTCTCTTCGAAAGCTGATTTTGGGGGAACCAATGCTGCAATGGCTGGATGGCGTGGCGGGTCCTGGTTATGCCGCGGCAATCCTGTGGACGTTTGCAGTACTTGTCCTTCTGCTCATCATTCTTTTTATCATCAGGCTGGTCCGCAGCCTGACCTTCGGAACATTCGTCGCCGGCGGCAGGAACCGCAAGACGCGGCTGGCGGTCATGGATGCCACAGCGGTCGACAGTCACCGGCGGCTGGTGCTGGTGCGCCGCGACGATATCGAGCACCTGCTCTTGATCGGTGGTCCGACCGACGTCGTCGTCGAGCGCGACATCAGGCTCTCGGCGCTGCGCCGCCCGGCATTGACCGGAGATAACAGCCACCAGCCGGCAGCAAGATCGGCTCAGACCACAGCCGCGCCGGTGAGGCAAGCGCCGCCGCAGGCGGCAAGCGTAGCCGCAACCCCTGTCCGAGCCCGCCAGACGGCGACAATGCCGGCAACAATGCCGGCACCGGCGCCGAAACCGCCATCGAACGTCACACCGTTGCCAAATTATGGATCCGTCAACGCCAATGCTTCACGGCATGCGCCGCCGCCGACAAGACAGGACTCCCCGGCAAGATACGAGCCGCCGGCACAGCACGAGTCGATCGACGATGCGCTGATGAAGGAGCTGGAGGTTTCCCTCGACGAGCCACGCTTCAGCCAAACGCCGAGCAAGCCGGTGGCGAAGGCATCGCCCTCTCTCGACGACGAGATGACGAAGCTCCTCGGCGAGTTGTCCAATCAGAAAAGATAGGCTGATAGCGAACGGCCAATGAAAATGGCCGGAAAACCGGCCATTTTGAACGCTTTACCGATGCCGCTCTGTTTTTCCCGCCGACTCAGTCGTCGCGGTACACCTTCTCGCGCCGCTCATGGCGCTCCTGTGCCTCGATCGACAAGGTCGCGATCGGGCGCGCGTCGAGCCGCTTCAGCGCGATCGGCTCGCCTGTTTCCTCGCAATAGCCGTAGGTGCCTTCGTCAAGGCGCTGGAGGGCGGAATCGATCTTCGAGATGAGTTTTCGCTGGCGATCGCGGGCGCGAAGTTCGATGGCGCGGTCGGTTTCTGAGGAAGCCCGATCGGCGAGATCGGGATGGTTGGCGTTTTCCTGCTGCAGGATTTCGAGAGTTTCGCGCGCTTCGCGCAAGATGTCGTTCTTCCAGGTGACGAGCTTCAGGCGAAAGTAGGATTTCTGCCGCTCGTTCATGAACGGCTCGTCTTCGGAGGGTACGTAATCGGCGGTAACGATGTCGTTCATTCGACTCACCCAACAAACCCCAAATTTGGCGCCTATATATTCGCGGACCGAAAACTGCACAAGGTCAATCGACGACTGTTTCACGCAATTGTTAGTCCCGGACAAACGGCATCCGCGATGCCCTTTTTGCGAAGAATACGACCGAATTCATACATGATTCGCTATGCTTGAAGGACGCTTGCCATTGCGCACGGAGCTCTTCTGATGGCAAATCCTGCGGCGTATTGACGGGTTCGGTGCCCGGCACAACGGGGATCCGGTGACCAGACTTTACCTGCTGAGGCATGCGAAGGCCGGCTGGGCGCTGCCCGGCGTCGCCGACTTCGACCGCCCGCTCTATACATCTGGCTTCGCCGATGCCGAAGCGATGGGCGTGCTGATGCGTTCTCGCAAATACGTACCGGGCCTCACCCTGTGCTCAAGCGCCAGGCGTGCCCGCCAGACGCTGGAAAGCTTAGCTGGCCATACGGACACGGGCCGGGTGCTGTTCTTTGACGCGCTCTACAACGACGATGCCGCCGCGTACCTCGCTGCCGTCCGGCAGAATGGCGGGCTGGACGCCCTGCTCGTCATTGGCCACAATCCGATGATTGAGGATCTCGCCATGGCGCTCTCAGGCGACGGCAACGAGACCGCGCGGGCCATGCTGAACCACGGCTTCCCGACCTCCGCACTTGCGGTGGTCCGGTTCAACGGCAGTCTTGCGGAGGCTGCGCCTGGCGCCGGCTATCTCCAAGCCTTCCTGACGCCTGCCGATATCTGAGGCCATTTCAAAGCCGCGCCTCAAAGCCTATATCGGTGGCTGACCGGCCCCGCGAGAACAGATTTTGGCATCATCGCTGACGACTTTCACCGACGAGGCGAAGATCGCCTTGGATACGTTGTCAGGCCGCGCTGCCGGGCTTTTCGCTCCGTCGCTGCGTCTTGGCGTGACCGGGCTGTCCCGCGCCGGCAAGACGGTGTTCATCTCGGCCCTTGTGCACAATCTGGTCCATGGCGGACGCTTGCCGCTGTTTGAGGCACAAAAATCGGGGCGCATCGCCAGGGCCTTTCTCGAAGAGCAGCCGGACGACGCCGTACCACGCTTCCAGTACGAGGATCACATCGCGGCTCTTGTCGACGACCGTGTCTGGCCGGACTCGACGCGTGCGATTTCCGAACTGAGGCTCACCATCGAATACGAATCGGCCTCCGGTTGGAGCCGCATGTTTTCCGCCGGCAAATTGTCCGTCGACGTCGTCGATTATCCCGGCGAATGGCTGCTCGACCTGCCGCTGCTCGGCAAGTCCTACGCCGATTTTTCGCGTGAGGCCTTCGAGATGGCCGTGTTGCCGGTGCGTGTCGATCTTTCGCGGGAATGGCAGGCGCTCTCTGCCTCCGTCGACCCCAACGCCGACGCCGACGAGATGACGGCGCGCCGTCTCGCCGAGAGCTTCGCCGCCTACCTCAAGGCCTGCAAGCTTGACGAGCGGGCGCTTTCGACCCTACCGCCCGGCCGCTTCCTGATGCCCGGCGATCTTGAAGGATCGCCGGCGCTGACCTTTGCGCCGCTGCCGAAACTCGGCCTCGGGCGCGCCCGCTCCGGATCGCTGCAGGCGATGATGGAGCGGCGCTACGAGGCTTACAAGACGTATGTCGTCAAACCGTTCTTTCGCGAACACATCACGCGCCTCGACCGGCAGATCGTGCTCATCGACGCCTTACAGGCATTGAACGCCGGCCCCGGTGCGATGGCCGATCTGGAACGCGCGGTCACCGAAATCCTGTCCTGTTTCCGGCCCGGCCGGGGCAACTTCCTGACCGACCTGTTTTCAAGACGCATCGACCGCATATTGGTGGCCGCGACCAAGGCCGACCATCTGCACCACGAAAGCCACGACCGGCTGCAGGCGATCGTGCGGCGGCTTGCCGACCGCGCCGTGGCGCGGGCGAATTTCACTGGTGCCGACGTCGACGTCGTCGCCATGGCGGCCATGCGCGCGACTCGGGAAGGCACGGTCAAGCAGGGCCGTGAGACTTTGCCGGTCATTATCGGCACGCCATTGCGTGGCGAAAAAATCAATGGCGAAACCTTTGACGGAAAGACCGAAACAGCCATATTTCCCGGTGATTTGCCGGAGAAAGTTGATGCGGTGTTCGATGGTTTCGAATCGAAGCACCAGCAGAACGATGACGACCCGGCGATCCGCTTCGTGCGCTTTCGCCCGCCGAAACTCGAGCGCACGGCCGAGGGCGTGACGCTGTCGCTGCCGCATATCAGGCTCGACCGCACGGTGCAGTTCCTGATCGGAGATCATCTCGCATGAGCGCGCCCCGCAGACCGGCGGCCTTTCGCATCGAGCCGGAGCCCCAGCCGAAGGTAGATCCGACGGCTCGCCATTCCGGGGCCGAGGCCGCGCCGGCGCGAAAGCCGCGTAACGTGAAGGCGGATCTTGCCGTGGTCACACCGGCGGAGATCGACGTCTTCGACGAGCCTGATGTCGTCGCTGCCGAACCGCCGCCGGCGATTGCGCCGCGAAAACGTTCGCTGCTTGGCAGCCTGTTCTTCGGCGCGCTGGGCGTTCTGGTTTCGCTCGCCCTTGGCCTCTGGACCGACCAGCTGATTCGCGACCTGTTCGAGCGCGCCGAGTGGCTGGGCTGGCTGGCGGCCGGAATGGCATTGATCGCCATCCTGGCGCTTGTGGTCATCCTTATCCGCGAATTCGTGGCGATTGCTCGCCTCGCCGAGGTCGAAAAGTTGCAGAAGCGGGCGCTCGATGCGATTGCCCGCGATGATCCGAAGGCCGCCCGCGCCGTGGTCGACGAGTTGTCGGCATTTGTCGCGGCCAAGCCCGAAACCGCGGCCGGCAGGCGCTCGCTGGCCGAATTGCGCGGCGAGATCATCGATGGCGGCAATCTGGTGCGGCTGGCCGAGACCGAGATCCTCGGCCCGCTCGATGCCCGCGCCAAGATGATGATCCTCGAAGCGGCGAAGCGCGTGTCCCTGGTGACCGCGGTCAGTCCGCGCGCGCTGGTCGACGTCGCTTATGTCGTGTTCGAAGCCGGCCGGCTGATTCGCCGTCTGTCGGAGCTCTATGGCGGCCGCCCCGGCACGCTTGGCTTTTTTCGCCTGGCGCGCAGCGTTCTCGCCCATCTCGCGGTCACTGGGTCGATCGCCGTCGGCGACAGTTTCGTCCAGCAGATCGTCGGCCATGGCCTTGCGGCTCGGCTCTCGGCCAAGCTCGGCGAAGGCGTCGTCAACGGCATGATGACGGCGCGCATCGGCATTGCAGCGATGGAAACGGCAAGGCCCCTGCCCTTTAACGCCGTCAGGCGTCCAGGATTGGGCGATTTCCTTTCCGCGCTGACCTCCTTTGCGGCAAAGAAAGAAAAAGAAACATCCGCTTCCGAGACGTGACTATCGCCTTGGGGTGACAAAGCATTAACCAATCTTGTTCATGGTCGGAAGCGTCCAAACCAGTCTCTTTGTTGCCGGGTGTCGTCGATGAAAAGCGTTATTTTGTCCAGCGTGCTGCCCGTGGCGCTCGCCCTTGTCGCAACCATCGGCATTGCCGGAAAGGCTTCGGCGGCAGAACCGGACAAGCAGTTCTTTCGATCGGTCGAGGGCAAATGGGTCGGCCCCGGAGAAATCGTTGCCGGCAAATACAAGGGCACGAAATTCACCTGCAGCTTCATTGGCTCGACGCCTGACGGCAAGGTCGGCATGTCGCTCGACGGCGGCTGCCGGGTCGGTATGTTCACCCAGCAGATGTCGGCAACGATCGAACACAAGGGCCGGCAGGGCTACAAGGGCAGCTTCATGGGCGGGGCCGCTGGCTCCGGCCTCGACATTATCGGTGGCAATGTCATCGATGCGCACAAGGTGGTTTTCACCATTAATCGCAATCAGTTGCGCGGCGTGATGCAGGCGCTTGTCCCCGACGACAATTCGATGACGGTGACCGTTGCCGTGCGCGTCGACCAGCAGCTGGTCCCGGTCATCGGCATGAAGTTGAAGCGGATCGATGCAGTCGAGGTCGGCTCCATAACTCCGAACTGAGCTTTCGGCGTGAAAAGGCGGCAACCAAACGCCGCCGCCCTCCTTGACATGCAGATGGGTGCTCAGCCCTTGATCGCTGCAATCAGCTCGTCATAGGCCTTGCAGGCCTCGGCTGCTGTCGTGCCGCCCTGATACTTGGTTGTGACCGCCTGGACCTTGGCTGTGAGGTCGGCTGCCTTGGCCGGATCCTTGGTAATCGCAGCCTGAAGTGCCGCAGTCATGTCCTGAGCCTTCTTGGTCAGCATCTCGGTCGTGCACTCGGGTGCCTTCGAACAGGCAGAGCCGGCAAGTGCCGCGATGCCAACGGCAACCAGCAAGAACTTCTTCATGTCAGTCATCTCCTCAAAAAGGGCCGCGACTTGATCGTCGCTCACCCTCCACTGGCCGAAGCCGGGCGTCCTTAGCGCCGGAAAACGAGCAACGCCCGGAGGCCCATTATCCTGTGCAGTGCGCCTGCAATAACGCCTGCACAATGCGCCGGATTCACACTGTTCGATCCGCTCCGAAGCCCCTATCTTGGCCGCTTGACTCCCAGGCGAGCGGAAGGGCAGGCATGGCGGCAGAGGCATCGAACAGCGATCTGATCCAGGTGGTGGCGCTGCTTGCCGCCGGCGTCGTTGCGGTGCCGATCTTCAGGCGCATGGGACTTGGCTCCATCCTCGGCTATTTGGCGGCCGGCGTCGTGATCGGCCCATTCGGGCTGCGCGTCTTTTCGGAATCGGAAGCCATTCTTCATGTCGCCGAACTCGGCGTCGTCATGTTCCTGTTCATCATCGGGCTGGAGATGCAGCCGTCACGCCTATGGGGCCTGCGCCGCGAGATTTTCGGGCTTGGTGCGCTGCAGGTCGGCGTCTGCGCGGTTCTGCTGACCGGCGTCGGCCTGGCGGGAGGTTTCCCGATCGGGCAATCCTTCGTCGCTGGCGCCGGTTTCGTACTCACCTCGACGGCAATCGTCATGCAATTGCTGGAAGAACGCGGCGACCTGGCAACGCCCAAGGGCCAGCGCATCGTCTCGGTCCTGCTTTTGGAAGATCTGGCCATCGTGCCGCTGCTGGCGCTGATCGCCTTCCTCGCGCCGGGCGGCGCCGATATGAGCCTGTCGGATAGGTTGACGGAGGTCGGCATCGGCCTTGCCGCGATCGTCGGGCTGGTGGTTGCCGGGCGCTATCTGCTCAATCCGTTCTTCCGTATCCTGGCGGATGCGCGCGCCCGTGAGGTGATGACCGCAGCTGCCCTTCTGGTCGTTCTCGGGTCAGCGCTCGCCATGCAGCTTTCCGGCCTGTCGATGGCCATGGGCGCCTTCCTGGCCGGCGTGCTTTTGTCGGAATCGACCTTCCGCCACCAGCTGGAGGCCGACATCGAACCGTTCCGCGGCATTCTGCTCGGGCTGTTCTTCCTCGCCGTCGGCATGTCGCTCGACCTGCATGTCGTCGTCGTCAACTGGCAGCTCATTGCCATCTATGTTGTCGCCTACATGGTGATGAAGGCGATCGGCATCTATATCGTTGCCCGCGTCCTCAAAACCGACCATCGGGAAGCGCTCGAGCGCGCCGTCTTCATGGCGCAAGGCGGCGAATTCGCCTTCGTCCTCTATTCCGCGGCGGCTGCGGTGGGCATTATCGACGGCCAAGCCAATGCGATGCTGACCGCCATTGTCATCATTTCCATGGTGCTGACGCCGTTGGCGATCATTGCACAGCGGTATCTGACGCCGCGCGACGAGCAGTCGCTTGAAGGCGTGGATGTCGCCAACGGCCTGACCGGCAGCGTGCTGATCATAGGCTTTGGCCGGTTCGGCCAGATCGCCAGCCAGCCGCTTTTGTTGCGCGGCATCGACGTGTCGATCATCGACAACGAGGTCGAAATGATCCAAGCAGCGGCCGATTTCGGCTTCAAGGTCTATTACGGCGACGGCACGCGGCTGGACATCCTGCGAGCCGCGGGAGCCGGGCGGGCACGCGCCGTGCTGATCTGCGTTGACAAGCCCGATGCCGCCGTGCGCATCGCGGAACTGATCAAGGCGGAGTTTCCCTTGCTGACAGTGCTGGCACGGGCGTTCGACCGCGGCACCGCGTTGCAGCTCATTCGTGCCGGCGTTGACTATCAGCTCCGCGAGACGTTCGAATCGGCGCTTGTCTTCGGCGGCTCGACGCTGGAAGCCCTCGGCGTCGACCCGGAAGAGGTCGCCGAGGTAGTCGAGGACGTCCGCCGCCGCGACGCTGCCCGTTTCGAGCTTCAACAGGCCGAAGGCATCCGCGCCGGACGGCGCTTCCTCAAAGGCAATATTGGCACCCCCATCCCGACGCCGCTCAGCACACCACGCCGCGCGGGTCAGGCGCTCAATGAGGAAACCGCCGGCGTGCTGCAGAAATCCGAGCCGGCCGATTAATCCTTGGGAAGATGCGAATGATGGATGAACTGGACGAACGCGCGCTCTCCGTCACCAGATTCTGGCGCCACGCCGGGGAGGACGCATGGTTCGAGAAGAACGACGCTTTTGATGCCGACTTCCGCACCCGGTTTCTCGATCTGCACTTCGCCGCCGCCCGCCGCGAATGCGACGGCTGGTCCGAACACGCCGAAGGGTCGCTGGCACTGATGATCCTGCTCGACCAGTTTCCGCGAAACTGCTTTCGCGGCACTGGCCACATGTACGCCACGGACCCGCTGGCGCGGCATTTTGCCGGGAAGGCGATCGCTGCCGGCCATGACTTGGCGCTCGACGAAGAGCTCCGCGTCTTTCTTTATCTGCCCTATGAGCATTCGGAGGATCTCGCCGATCAGCTCAAATCGATGGAGCTTACCGCCGCCAAAGCCCCGTCCTATCTGAAATATGCGGTAGAACACCGCGACATCATCCAGCGCTTCGGCCGCTTTCCACACCGAAACAGGATGCTTGGCCGGGAGACGACACCGGACGAACAAATGTTCCTCGACGGTGGTGGGTTTTCCGGCTGATTTTCGGCCACCAATGGCGGCAGCGTCAGGTCTTCCACCATTTCCGGCCTGACGGCAGCCGTTCAATACCCGACGTGTCGACGGCGGCCAGTCGCTCCGACACGCTCTTGCCGTCGACCACAAGCTTCGGTGCAATTTCTGCCAGCGGTGCCAGCACGAAGGCGCGCTCCAGCATGCGCGGATGCGGCACCTCCAGTCCGGTCTCGTGGATGATGCGGTCACCGAACACCAGAATGTCGATGTCGATCAGGCGCGGACCCCAGCGCTCCTCCCGCACCCGCTTCAGTTTTCGCTCGGCGTCGAGGCAAAGGTCGAGCAAAGCCCGCGGCGCAAGCGCGGTCGAGATCTCGGCCGCCGCATTGAGGAAATCCGGCTGATCGAGCTTGCCCCAGGGCGGCGTTCGGTAGAGCGACGAAACGGCAACGACGCGCGTGCTCTCGTCGGCATCCAGAATGCCCAGTGCCGCAGCCATCGACTTCGCCGGATCACCGAGATTGCCGCCAAGGCTGAGATAGACGGTGTTGTTGTTACTATTCTGGCCAGACAACGGTCACCTCGACATGATCGAGCACACCCGGCACCGGGGCGTTCGGCTTGCGCACGGTGATCTCGGCCTTTTTGATCTGCGGAAACCGCGCCGTCAGCGCCCTCGCCACTTCGAGCGCCAGCGCTTCGATCAGAAAGCGCCGCTCGCCGGTAATGATCTTTTCGATGACCGCAAAGGCGATGCCGTAATTGACGGTGTCCTCGATAGAATCGTCGACCAGCGCCCGCCCGGGGTCTACCGTGAGCGCCGCATCGACATAAAAGCGCTGGCCGAGCGTCTCCTCTTCGTCCAGCACACCGTGCCGGGCGAAGAAGGCGCAGTTCTTCATGCGGATGACATACATGGCTCAGCTTTCCCCGATCTCACGTGCCAGCATAGCATCGGCAATAGCCAACGCATCCACGTTGATTGCGACATCGTGGACGCGAAAAAGATGCGCGCCTTTGAGCCTCAGGATGACGCTTGTGGCGGCGGTTCCGGCGCCCCTTGCCGCTGCGTCGCGGCCGGTGACGGTGCCGATAAAGCGCTTTCGCGATGTGCCGGCCATCAGCGGAAAGCCCAGCGCACGAAGCTCGGAAAACCGTGCCATCAGGTCAAGGTTTTCCGCGGCTGTCTCCTTGGCGAAGCCGAAGCCCGGATCGAGCACGATGTGGTCGTCGGCAACACCGCTCCGTTGCGCGATTTCCAGCGACTTCCTGAGGAAGAAGAGCTGATCGGCAATCACGTCGGGCAGTTTCTGCCGGTCCCGTCCCGTGTGCATGATGACAAGGCCGGCGCCGGTTTCGGCAGCGACGCTGGCAATGCCCGGCTCGCGCTGCAGGCCCCAGACGTCGTTGACGATATGTGCACCGGCTTGGACGGCAAGCCGCGCCGTATCCTGGCGATAGGTATCGACCGAGATCAGCGTTCCGCCAGACGTCGCGAGCGCCTCGATGATGGGCACTATGCGGGCCTGCTCTTCCTTTGCAGACACCGGAGAGGCACCGGGACGCGTCGATTCTCCGCCGATGTCGATGACGGAGGCTCCCTCCTCCACCATACGGCGCGCCTGGTCCACCGCTTTTTCCGGGGCATCGAACAGCCCGCCGTCGGAAAAACTGTCCGGCGTGACGTTGAGGATGCCGACGACGATGGCCTTGCCGCCAAGGTCAAGATGGCGCCCATGCGCCAGCTGCCATCGCCCTGTCATCATTGCCCATCAACCATGTTCGATCCCACGTCATGACCGGGGATCAATTCCGTTGCGCCGGAGACGGCGGTAAAGCAAGGTGGGTAAAGAGGCAACACGATGAAACGATCCCTCCTCTGCGCCCTGATGCTCGCTCTGACCGCATTCCCGGCCGGCGCTACGACTCTCGTCAAGACATATAGTTATTTCCCGATCGGCGGCAGGACGCTCGATGACATCGGGACCCAGCTGTCGAAACTCGGGCCTCAGGTGAAAAGCACCGGGTCGCGGCATCCCGGCGCCACCCAGATGGCGTTCACCACCCGCGTCAGTTATGCGCAAAAGCCGGGCTCGTGCTGGATTGCCGACGCTGCCGTTACCGTCAAGGTCAAGGTTATCCTTCCCGAGTGGCGCCGCCCGCGCAAAGCCGATGCAGGCGTCAAGCTGTTCTGGGAGACTTTGTCCTCCGACATCAAGCGCCATGAGGAACGCCACGTCGAGATTGCCAAGAACCATGGCCGCGAACTAGAAGACGCCTTGAAGGCGAGCTACCCTGAAAAGACCTGCGAATTGGCCAAGGCCAAGGCCGCGAAAATTACAGCGGCCATGCTTGCCAAGCACGACCAGGACCAGATGCGCTTCGATCGTGTGGAAAGCGTCAATTTCCAAAGCCGCATCCTGCGGCTTTTGCACTATCGCATCGAGCGCATTGAGAATGGACGGCTCGCTCCCGGCTGAACTCCGCGTCGGACAAAGCCAAATTTGGAACAAAGCCAATTTGGCGAAGCATAGTGCCAGCTTCGAAAAACTTTCGAGCCGCTGTCGAAATCGGCCTATAGCGAACGACATATGCCAGGTTCGCAGGGATCAGCCTCCGGCAAACGCCAATCGGCGTACTAGATGCTTCCCAGCCCGTCGCGGAAGTGCACGCAGGCATAATGGATGAACGGATATGGACCAGGCTATCGACAAGCAAGCGATGGTGGAAACCAGCACGCCGCTGACCGAAACCGAGAAAAACGCCATCATCGGCGGCGTGCTTTTGTCAATGCTGCTGGCGGCGCTCGACCAGACCATCGTCGCGCCGGCGATGCCGACGATGGCACGTCTGCTCGGGCATGCCGAATATCTGCCGTGGATCGTAACCGGCTATCTTCTGACCGCGACCGCAGTGGCGCCGCTCTACGGCAAGATCTCCGATATCTATGGCCGCCGGCCGACCGTCTATGCGGCAATCCTGATCTTTCTCGCCGGGTCGCTGGTCAGCGCCACGGCCCCCAACATGCTGGTCCTGGTTGTCGGCCGGGCGATCCAGGGCGCCGGCGGCGGCGGGCTCTTCGCCCTGACGCAGACCGTGATCGGCGACCTCGTGCCGCCGCGCGAGCGGGCTCGCTACGCCGCCTGGATTTCGGGCACCTGGGCCGTCGCCAGCATCGCCGGGCCGCTGCTCGGCGGCACCTTCGCCGAACATCTGCATTGGTCGCTGATCTTCTGGATCAACATTCCGCTCGGCCTGCTGGCGATGGCGATCATTAACAATCCGCTCAAGAAGCTGCCGATCGCCGCAAAACATCACCGCATCGACGGCCTCGGCGCGCTGCTTCTGGTCGCGGCCACCTCGCTGCTGCTGCTTGCCTTGAACTGGGGCGGCAGCGAGTATCCGTGGCTGTCGCGTGAAATCCTTGGACTGCTCGCCTGCTCAGCGGTGTTCTGGAGCGCGTTCGCGCTGCGGCTGATGCGCGCGGCCGAACCGCTGATCTCGCTGGAAGTGCTCGGCAATCCGATCGTTCTCGCCGGCACGTTGTCGATGTTCCTGCTGCAGGCCGCCAATGTCGGCTTGTCGGTCTATCTGCCGGTCTACCTGCAATCGGTCGTCGGCCTGTCAGTCAGCGAATCTGGCACCGCGTTGCTTGGGCTGATGCTCGGCACGGTGGCCGGTGCGACATTCAGCGCGCGAATGATCCCACGCTTTTTCCACTACAAGCGCATTGCCATGGTCGGAACTGTTTTCTCGATCCTGTGCCTCGGCGTGCTCAGCCTGGCCGCCGGGCATGCCTCGCTATTGCTTGTCGAGGTGTTGACGACCTGCATAGGCCTGGGCACAGGCACGACCTTTCCGGTTGCCACTGTCTCGGTCCAGAACGCCGTCGATCGCATGCACCTTGGCGTGGCGACCGGCGTTCTCACCTTCCTCCGCTCGCTGGGCAGTGCGCTTGGCGTCGCCATGCTTGGTGCCGTCGCCCTTGGTTACGGGCTGCCGCTGGCCAGCGAAGGCACGCAGACGGCCGGCCATATCGCCTCAGCCACGCCGTTCGTGATGATCTTTCTTGCCGCCGCCGCGACCTTGCTGCTGTCGTTCATCACGCTCTGGCTGATGCCGGAGAAAACGCTTCGCGGCCATGCCGAGGCTTCGGCCCCAGCCCTGGCGGAGTAGACCGGCCTGGTGAAATCCGGCGAGCTTCAGTCGACCACGCCGAGCTTCTTCTGCAGGCTGGTCGACGAAGTCGTATACTGGAACACGATGCGCTCGCCGGGGCTGATGATGCGCTTGGCTGCCTGTGCCATTAGAGCGACCTCATGGAAGCCCGACAGGATCAGCTTCAGCTTGCCGGGGTACCAGTTGATGTCGCCGACGGCGAAGATGCCGGGCACCGACGTCTGGAATTTTTCGGTGTCGACCGGGATCAGGTTTTCGTGGAGATTGAGGCCCCATTCGGCGATTGGGCCGAGCTTCATCGTCAGGCCGAAAAATGGCAGCATCCGCGTGCACGGCACTTCGACATCGCCCTCCGGCCCCTTGATCGTGGCGGAGGCTAGCTGGCCGTCGCTGCCGGTCAGGCCCGTCACCTGTCCGACTTGGAATTCCAGCTGCTTCATCTCTTGCATGGCATACATCTTGTTGACGCTGTCGGGCGCTGCCCGGAATTCGGGCCGCCGATGCACCAGCGTCACGCTCTTGGCCACCGGCTGCAGGTTCAGCGTCCAGTCGAGCGCCGAATCGCCGCCGCCGACGATGACGAGGTCATGGCCGCGAAAGTCCTCCATCCGGCGCACCGAGTAGAACACGCTCTTGCCTTCATAGGGTTCGATGCCTGGAATCGGCGGCCGCTTCGGCTGGAAAGAGCCGCCGCCGGCGGCAATCACCACAATTTTGGCTTCGAACACCTCGTTTTCGTCGGTAGTGACGCGGAAGCTGCCGTCCTCCAGCCTTTCCAGGCTCGAAACCATGCGGTTATAGGTGAATTCGGGCTTGAACGGCGCGATCTGCTCAAGCAGCTTGTCGACCAGACCTTGCGCCGAGATCGAGGGCCAACCCGGAATGTCGTAGATCGGCTTTTCCGGGTAGAGTTCGGCGCACTGCCCGCCGGGCCGGTCGAGTATGTCGATCAGATGGCACTTCATGTCGAAGAGGCCGAGCTCGAATACGGCAAACAGGCCGACAGGCCCTGCCCCGACAATGAGTACGTCCGTCTTGGTGATAGCGGTCATGAAGCATGCGCCTTTATGGGAAAACGGCGCGACACTGCATGACCATTGGTCCGCTGCCAAGCGGCAGCCGCAAAAATCGGCTTCAGCCTTGGCGGGCCGGCACGCGCACGACCAGCCCATCGAGGGCGTCGCGCACCTTGATCTGGCATGACAGCCGCGAATTCGGCTGGACGTCGTAGGCGAAGTCCAGCATGTCTTCTTCCATGGCTTCCGGCTCGCCGACCTCCGCCGTCCAGGCTTCGTCGACATAGACATGGCAGGTCGCGCAGGCGCAGGCGCCGCCGCATTCCGCTTCTATTCCCGGCACCGCATTGCGGATCGCATTTTCCATGACGGTCGAGCCGTTTTCGGCATCCACGTCAAAATGCGTGCCGTCATGGGCGATGAAGGTCAGCTTGGTCATTTGTCACCTGAAGGGAGTCTGAGCCGACATAATCACTCTGCCAGACAAGTCAACTGCGGCGCGAAAGCGCCGCTGCGTGGCGTTTTGGGAATAAGTTCTATCGGCTGATGGCGGCGACGAAGTCGCGCACTTCTTCGATCAGTGAGCCAAGGCGCTTCAGCGTGCTGGCGTCGTCGGGCCGGCATTCGATCGCACTGGCGCAATCGGCAATGGCGAAGGCGCCGACCCCGCGCGCCGAGCCTTTGAGCCCGTGCGCCAGTAGCAGCCGCTGCCTGACATCCGCATCGACGATCTTGTCGCGCACCGATAGCGCCTGCTGCACGAACAGTGCCAGCACCTCTTGCTCGAGGCTCCGATCGCCCATCGTCTGGCGCGCAAGATGCGCCAGATCGATCGGCCGCGCCCCAGCTGTCCCTGACACGTCACCGCCGGGCATCGAGAAGGCAATGCCGTTTTCGCCACGTATCACTTTGAGACTCCGTTCTTCGACCGCCGCAAAAAATAGGCGTATCCGGTGGACAACGGGTTAATGATTGACCCGGAAAAATGTCGCGATAACGGCGCCGGAATCACGGCTGTGTTAACCTTATATTTAAAGTTTTACGTATCGGACGGAATGCATGTTTTCTTTACCCCGCTGTGTCATTACGATACGACAGGTCCATTTTCAGCCTCCTGCGCGGGACACGCTAGGCAGAATCAATAAGCACAACCATAAGTCCCGCGGCAGCTTGTAGAGGGTAGCGAAGGCATGGCGAAGAAACCAACGACGACAAAAACGCTCGACAGCGACGTAGCCAGGGAACTCGAAAAGGCACTTGATATCGATCTGAGCGGCGATGCCGGCGGCGACTTCGACATCGCGGCATCCATGGAAGATCTGGAAGCGCAGATATCGCAAGCCGCCGACGAACTGGCGCGCGAAGGCCGCAGCCAGAACGAGGCGCCTGCCCCCGACCAGGCCCAGAATGCAGCACCCGCCGCCAATCAAAGCCAGAACCTAAATCCCGCGCCAAAAGCCAAGCCGGCTGAGTTGCGTCCTGTCGCAACGCGCAATGGCTCGCAGCCGCCAGCTTTCTCGCCGGCCAACGACGATCGTCAAAAAGACTATAAGACGCTCCTGCACACCCTCAACCGGCGCGCCTCGAACACGATCTATTGGGTCGTGGCTTTTGTTTCGCTGGCCTGGATCGCCGGCGCCGGTGGCCTCGCGAACCTGTTGTTCGGACCTGGCATCTGGAACATCCGCACCTTCGATCAGTTTTTCGCCCGTCCCGAGCTGATCGGCCTGGCGGTCGCGGCAATCGTGCCCGTCATCCTGTTCTGGGCATTCGCAGTGATGATTCGCCGCGCTCAGGAGATGCGCCTTGCCGCGCAGTCGATGACCGAGGTGGCCTTCCGTCTGGCCGAGCCGGAAAATCTTGCCCAGGATCGCGTCATGATGATCGGCCAAGCGGTTCGCCGCGAGGTGGCGGCCATGGGCGAAGGCATCGAACGCACGCTTGCGCGCGCCGTCGAGCTCGAAACGCTGGTTCACAGCGAGGTGAACCAGATCGAGCGCTCCTATTCGGAGAACGAGTCCCGCATCCGCTCGCTGGTCGACGGGCTGGGCAGCGAGCGCGAAGCGGTCGTCACCCATGCCGAGCGTGTGCGCGCCTCGATCACCGGTGCCCACGAGACGCTGAAGGACGAGATCAACGCCGCCAGCGATATCATTCGCGACAGCATTCTCAACGCCTCGACCAAGCTGTCGATGACGATCAACGAATCCGGCGACACGCTGATCGACAGGATCAACGGGAGCTCGATGTCGATCTTCGATTCGGTGGAAGGCCGGCTCGAATCGATCACCGACCGGCTGTCGACGTCGGGCGAGGCCTTCGCCAGCCTGCTCGACACCCGCATCGCCAAGCTGACGGACACCACCGATGGCCTGACGCGGTCGCTGACCGACCTGCTCGACGACCGCACGACCGGCATGGTGTCGCTGCTCGGCGGTGCCGCGCGCACACTCAATTCCGAATTCGAAGCCAGCCTCAACGGCATCGAGCGGACGCTTGCCGAACGTGGCCAGGCGCTGATCAGCGAGTTCCAGACCCGCGCCGAGGCGCTCGACACCGGTACGCAGAAGCTCAACGCCGCGCTGGAGGCTCGCGCACGCCAGATCAACGAGACGCTGGTCGAGCGCGCGCGCGAAATCGCCCACACCTTCCAGGATAGCAAGGAGACGCTGTCGGCGATGATCGATCAGGGCAAGACCCAGATCGGCGCCGACATGGCCGACATCATCTCATCGACCTCGACCATGCTCGAAGCCCGCGCCGGCGATTTCGCCGGGCGCATGGAAGCGGCGCGCCATGTCGTATCGCGATCGTTCGATACGGACATCCAGCGGCTTGCGGATGCTCGCGCCGGCATCGAGGAAGCCGTCGAAAACCACAGCCGCAAACTTTCCGAAAGCCGCGACCGGATGGCGGCGGCAATGCAGGCCGATCTGGCGAAGTTCGCCGAGGGCCGCGCCGAAATCGATGCGGCGGTGACCAACCAGGTGCAGAAGCTTGCCGAAGGCCGCGGCCTGATCTCGCGCGCCCTTGAAGAGGATCTGCGCAAGGTCAACGAATCGCGTGCAGCGATCGACGCTTCGCTGGGCAGCCATCTAGAAAGCCTTGAAGAGGGCCGCAACCGGCTCGCCCAGGCCTTGAACGAAGACTCTGGAAAACTCGTACAAGCCCGCACGATCATTGATGAAATGGTTGCCGGGCACGTCGGAAAGCTCGCCGAAGGCCGCAGCATTCTTTCGCGCGCGCTCGAGGCCGACCTCGGCAAGCTGGCAGACAGTCGCGCCAGCATCGACGGCCTTGTCGCCGGTCAAGTCGAAAAGATCGCCGAGGGTCGCGCCATACTCGCCAGTGCGCTGGAATCCGACATCGCCGGCATCAATGGCCTCATCGAGGCCCATTCGGCGAAATTGGCGCAAGACCGCAGCGGTCTTTCCCAGTCGCTCGAGAACGACCTGTCCGACATCAGAGGTCTGATCGCCGATCATTCGGGCAGGCTCGCCGATGATCGCAGCCTGCTTTCGAAGACGCTTGAAGACGATCTTGCCAAGCTGGCCGAAAGCCGGTCGAGCATCGACGGGCTGGTTGCCGGCCAGGTCGAGAAGCTTGCCGAAGGCCGCGATATCCTCAAGCGCGCGCTGGAATCGGACCTGAACGCGATCAAGGGCGTCATCGCTGGCCAGTCCGAAAAGCTGGCGGAAGACCGTGGCCAGCTGTCACGGGCACTGGAGAGCGACTTGGAGGCTGTGCGCGGCGTTGTCTCCGATCACATGAACAAGCTCGCGGAAGACCGTTCGACGCTGTCGAAGGCGCTCGAAGACGATCTCGCCAAGTTGGCCGAAAGCCGCTCGAGCATCGATGTGATGGTTGCCGGCCAGGTCGAAAAACTGGCAGAGGGCCGCGACATCCTCAAACGCGCTCTGGAAGCCGATCTGAGCACCGTCAAGGGCGTCATTGCCAGTCAATCCGAGAAGCTGGGGGAGGATCGCGGTCAGCTGTCGCGCGCACTGGAGACCGATCTCGAGACCGTGCGGGGCGTCGTCTCCGAACATATGAACAAGCTCGCCGAGGACCGTTCGGCCCTGTCGAAGGCGCTCGAGGACGATCTCGCCAGGCTGGCAGAAAGCCGGTCGAGCATCGACGGGCTGGTTTCCGGTCAGGTCGAGAAGCTGGCCGAGGGCCGCGACATCCTCAAGCGCGCGCTGGAAGACGATCTCGCCAAGCTGGCCGAAAGCCGCTCGAGCATCGACGGGCTGGTTTCCGGCCAGGTCGAGAAACTGGCCGAAGGCCGCGACATCCTCAAACGCGCTTTGGAGGCCGATCTCAACACGATCAGGGGCGCCATCGCCGACCAGTCGCAGCTATTAACCGACAATCGCGCACAGTTTTCGCGCGCCCTAGAGGCCGATCTCGGCA
The DNA here is from genome assembly GCF_040321065.1 of Mesorhizobium sp. M0563. NCBI lineage: Bacteria > Pseudomonadati > Pseudomonadota > Alphaproteobacteria > Hyphomicrobiales > Phyllobacteriaceae > Mesorhizobium > Mesorhizobium sp. M0563. The sequence goes on along the minus strand of NZ_JAMYQV010000007.1, from coordinate 3,569 downwards.
ACGTCAACAGCCTTGTCGCTACCCACGCGGAGAAGCTCGTCCAGGACCGCTCGACCCTGTCGAAGGCGCTCGAGGACGATCTCGCCAAGCTGGCCGAAAGCCGCTCGAGCATCGATGGGCTGGTTGCCGGCCAGGTCGAGAAGCTTGCCGAAGGCCGCGACATCCTCAGGCGCGCTCTGGAAGCCGATCTGGAGAGGCTTGCATTGAGCCGCAGCGAGGTCGACGAGATTGTCGCCGGTCATGTCGGCAAGCTGACCGAGGGCCGCGACATGCTGACCCGCGCATTGCAGGACGATCTCTCCAGGCTCGCCGACACGCGCAAGGATGTCGACCGTTCGCTGTCCGGCCATATCGACCAGATCGCCGCCAGGAGCACCGACATCTCCGATGCCATCGCTGCCGACGTGGAAAAGATCGAGCAGGCGTTCAGCCGGCAGACAGGCATCATCGAGGAGCGCGCCAGCACCATGGAGCGGGCGCTGTCGACGGGTGTCGACAACGTTCGCAGTGTGCTCGAAAGAAGCGCGGTCTTCGTCGCCGGGGCGCTGCGCGAGAAGGTCATGGAAGTCACCAGCGCTCTGCATGAGCAGGCGGGCGCTGCATTCAGCGATGCCGACCGCAAGATCGCCGAGCGCGCCGAGCAGACCTCGGCCGCTCTGCTCGCCAGGGCGGAGGACATCGCCCGCACCTTCGAGGAGGCGGATCGTCGCCTCGCCGCCCGCGCCGAGGATACGTCGAGCGCACTGATTGCCCGCGCCGACGACACGTCGAACACCTTGCTCGCGCGCGCCCAGGAGACGGCCGATCAGCTGGCAACCCGAGCAAGTGAGATTGCCGGTACCTTCGACGCGGCGGACCACAGGCTGGTCTCTCGCGCCATCGAAACGGCCCAGTCGCTGGCTGCACGTGCCGGCGACATCTTGCGCAATTTCGAAACAGCTGACGAGCGGCTGGGCGTGCGCATCGGCGAATCCGCCGAAGCTCTCGCGGCACGTGCGTCGGATCTCGGCCGCATTTTCGATGCCGCCGACCAGCAACTTATTTCGCGCATTGCCGAAGGCTCCGAAGCACTTTCGGCACGTGCGTCCGAGATCGGCCGCATCTTCGAGGAGGCCGATCATCGCCTGGTGTCCCGTATCGCCGACAGCAGCACCGCAATCGGCGAACATGCCGACAACATTGTCGGTGCCTTCACCAGCACCGAGCAGCGGGTTGCCGAACGCGCCAGGCAGACTGGCCAGGAACTCGCCGTCCATGCCCGTGAAATCGAGCAGCTGCTTGCCGGTGCCGACGAACGCCTGGCATCGAGTGCTGCCGCCACAGCGGCCCGCGTCGAGGAGCAGGTCGCCAGCGTCGAGAACCGCCTCGCCTACACTGCCGAGACAATGGGCCAAAAGCTCAACGAACAGGTCTCGAACGCCGAGGCGCAGTTAGTCTCGCGTGCCAACACGATCGCCGAAACCTTCACCGCGGTCGGCCAGCATATCGGCCAGAGCACCAACGACGCTGCAAAGACCATCGGTGCCAATACTCGCGAGCTCAGTACGATGCTTGCGGCACGTTCGGCCGAAATATCGAAAATCCTGGACGAGACGGCACGGCCTCTGGTCGAGCGCTTCGCCCAGGGCGGCTCCGAGCTGCAAAAGAGCATGGAAGAGGTCACCGAACGTGCGACAGAGAAGCTGCGCACTCAAAACGCCGCCCTCGTCGACGCCCTCGCCAGCCGCACGGCCGAAACTCTGTCGGCCGTCGAAGGCGCGCGCTCGACGCTTGCCGACAGCGTTGCCGACCTCATCGGCCGCATGACCACCTCCAGCTCGCAGCTCGGTCAATTGATCGAGCAGGCGGCGACCAATCTCGGCCAGGTCGACGAACGCCTGACTGGGAGCACGCAAAGCTTCGCGGCGACCACGGAAAAGACCGCCCAGACTTTCGCCAGCTCGGCGCGCCTTGTCGATTCGAACACGACGCGGCTCACCGAGCTGTCGTCCTCGACCTTGCGCGAGGTTGCCTCTATCGCCACCAAGTTCGACGAGCACAGCCGGTTGCTGTCCAGCGCCTCGGATCTGCTGAGCTCGGCCCAGAGCAACCTCGAGCACACGCTCGAAAGGCAATCGTCGCTGGAGGACCTCGCCGTCGGCCTTGTTAAGAAGTCGGAAGATCTCGAAAGGGTCATGCGCTCGTTCGAGAATCTGGTCGGCCAGACGCTGCAGAACGCCGAAGGCAAGACGCTGGAATCCGCCGACAAGATCCGTGCCGCGATTTCCGAAGTGGTCGATTCGGCTACCAAGCGCTTTGCCGATGCGACCGAGGAAATGCGGCGCACCGCCGGCTCGATCAAGAGCGAGCTCGACCTCACCCGAGCCGAGCTCAAGAAAGGCGTCATCGAGATGCCGGAAGAGGCAAAGGAATCAACCACGGCTATCCGCCGTGCCGTTTCCGAGCAGATCAACGCGCTGAAGGAACTTTCTGAAATCGTTGCCAAATCTGGCCGCAGCGCCGACAGTTCGGAACAGCGCAACCTGCGTCCGGCGCCGCAAGCGCCTGCCGCACGCGCCGCCGAGCCGCCACGCCGCCCGGCTCCGGCTCCGGAACAGCGCCGTGCACCGCAGGCGCCTTCGGGCGAGACGGCGCTGCGCGGCACGCTCGACCTCGAGCGTCCCGCAGACACAGCGCTGCGCCAGCGCGACCCCAACGGCCGCACGCCGCAAGGCGGCTGGGTGCGCGACCTCCTGACCGGTGCATCGCGCGAAGACGACGCCAAGCCGGCGGCGCCTGCCGAAGCGCCGCGCCCGGCTCCCGCTCCGCGTTCGCCGCTTCATGTCGTGGAATCGCTGAACTCGCTCTCCGTCGATATCGCCCGAGCCATCGATCACGATGCCTCGATCGAGCTGTGGAACCGATACCGGCGCGGCGAGCGCGACGTCTTCACGCGCCGTCTTTACACGCTGAAGGGCCAGCAGACGTTCGACGAGATCCGCCGCAAATATCAGTCGGAGGCGGAGTTCCGCGCTGCTGTCGATCGTTACTGCGACGATTTCGAAAAGCTGCTCAAAGACGTGTCGCGCAACGACCGCGACAACATCATGGCGCAGACCTACCTGACGTCGGATACCGGCAAGGTCTACACCATGCTGGCCCACGCCAGCGGCCGCTTGCATTGATCAGACGACAATGGAACATGAAAAGGCGGGAAATTCCCGCCTTTTTCGCGCCGTGCTGATCTTGATCCTATCAACGCATGAAGCGACACCCCAGGATGCGTTCAAATGACGAGGCATCCTGCTCTATCTGTTGTTTAGCCGCATTTCTGCGGTGCCAAGTAACACCATTAGGCAGAATGCTCTAGGGTCAAAAACCAAACACTCTGAACGACCGAATTCGACCCATTTTTGCCGTTCCGATATCGGGCCTCACCATCTCCAAGGCGGTACATTCACCCACTATTCGGCGAGAAAAATCTCGTTCCGATCAAAGCCGCCCTAAGTTGTGTGCGTCAAGTTCTGCAAAAATGGCGTGGCAGTAGCTGTGACGTCGGCGTGTCCGCCGCGCAGCCCCCGTGTTTAGCG